>JALYSJ010000094.1 GCA_030854855.1 Candidatus Dormiibacterota bacterium | reverse complement strand
TCGGGCTTCTTCTTCCGCCTTTTGTCGGCCAGGTGCAGCGCGAGGTTTCTCAATCCTGGGTTGACCGCCACCACCTTCGGCGGGCGCGCCTTTTTGTCCCGCGCTTTCGCGTGCGCGCCTTCGCGCGGCGACACGCGATCCAACTCTTCGCTCACCCACTGATGGTAGCTTCGCTCTCTTGATGCAGATCGATTCGGAGACCCGGAGCGTCACTCCCGCCGATGTCGAGCGTGCGGCGGCCGCCTTGGCGGCGCGTCTCTACCACCACCGGCCAGTGCCGAACGAGAAGGTGGTGGTCATCCTCTCGGGCGGGAATGTGACCGACGAGGTCTTCCTCTGAGCCCTAAAAACACGTTGACGCGAGTACGCTGAGCGGGTTCTGTTTCGGCTTCCGGCAAGAGGTTTGGGGGTAAGAGAATGAAGGCCTACGTCCTCATCAATGCGTCACCGGGGCGCGCGCTCGAGGTGGCCAAGAGAATGGAGGGGATCAGCGGCATCACCGCTGCCGACGCGATCACCGGGGAGTACGACGTGATTGCGGTCTGCGAAGGGCCCGACGTGAACTCCATCGGCTCGCTGATCGTCGACAAGATCCAGAAGATCGATGGGGTCTTCAAGACGATCACCTGCCTGGCTGTGAAATAGCGCGGGTGTGAACAGACGTCCTCCTCCGCGGGACCCAGTACGCCTGGGGGACGGCCGGAGTAAATCCGGCCTGCAGGCAACCTGTTTGTCTTTTTATCCTTGCTGTGAAGTAGGAGTCATCGCCGCCGCGCTGATGGCTGCCGCGACGTCCGGCAGCCGCGAGAGCCACCCCGCCATGCGCGGCATCTCCTGCTCGAAGCTGCCGACCGATGGCGACCAGGTGAGCTCGCGCCGGGACTGAGAGTCGTCGTAGTAGTGGTGCTTGCCGATCACGTCGGCCGCGTAGATCCCCGGCCACACCACGGCACCCGGAGCGGTGAACGTCTCGATGGCCAGCGAGCGCAGGTAGAGCAAGTCATACGGAAGGTTGACGATCGTGCCTCCGACGCCCACGGCGCGGATGGCTGATTCGAGAAGCTCGCGCCAGCTGGCGTCGAAACCTCCCACCAGGTAGGTGTGGCCCGGCCGGCCGCGGTCTGAGGCCGCAAGGCACGCGCGCCCGACATCCCCCGCTGAAACGAACGTCTGCTTCGCGCGGCCGCCACTAGGCAGCCACACGCGACCCTTCACGAGGGACCCCATGAGTCTGGGCAGGATCCAGTCTTCCTTTTCGCCGAAGACGCGCGCCGGCCGCACGATCACCACTTCCAGGTCTTCAGCCGACTGCATCAACCACTGCTCCTCGTAGAGCTTCAGGCGCTCGTACGCGTGCACCGGCTTCAGGCGTGACTTTTCGTTCAACTGCGCGGAATGATCCGGGCCGTAGACATCGGCCGTCGAGACGTGGACGATCCGGCGGACTTTTGAGCGCCGCGCTGCCTCGACAATCTTCGACAGGAGAACCGGCGGGCTCTTCTGGAAACGAAGGCGCCGAGCGGGAGACCAGCTTTGCGCGCAGTTGATGACAACCTCGACCGCGCTGATCGCATCGGCGAGCGTCTCGGCGTCGGCGTCGGCCTGAAGCTCAATGACAGGAACGTCGGCCGCCAACGCGTGCGAGACGTGATCGCCGAGAAATTCCCCCGCTCCAATAACCAGATGCACGAAGAAGCGATTCTAAACGGCGGATCGGGGAGGGACTTTCCTCGGCGGCCGGCGCCTTAGACCGTTTGTGAGCGCGACCCTGACGTTGTCCACGATCTTCGCCACGCGACTGCTCAGCGCCCACCAGGCTGGAGGATCGGGCTGTATCGGGGGACCGATGGTGACTTCGATCCGGCTGAACGGACGCAGCGCGTCGGTGCCACGCACGGTCACGGGGCAGATGGGAACTCCAGCCTGCAGCGCGAAGTGGCCGATCCCAGCCTTGAGCGGCCTCAGGGCGCTGCCGCGCGAGTAGCGGCCCTCAGGAAAGATCAGCACGACACCCCCACGATCGAGCACCTGATAGACGGTGCGCAGGCCCGCCTCATCGAGCTCTCCGCGCTGCGGGGAGATCGGAAAGACTCCGACCAGCGGCAGCAGGCGTCGCTTCCAGCCGCGGTTGAACACTGTCTCCCGCTTCGCCATCGTGTAGATGACGGGCGCCTCAGGAAAGAACGGGATGATGAACGCGGGATCGAACCAGGCCTGATGGTTCGCGGCGATTATGTACGGCGGGGAGGGAATGTTCTCCAGGCCGGTCACGGTGACACGAAATAGAACCCGGACCAGCCACCTGACGACGCGGAAGATGACGCGATAGAGGCGCGCCGGCCGCATCGGGTCTGGGTGGACGAGCGGATCCAGCGGGCCGGAGACGAGCTCCCGATACTCGGGGCTGGTGTAGCGCTTCCGGTTTATGCCCTCGGGGTTATTGAGGGGTCTCCGCGAACTCACGGCGAAGCCTCCGACTTGAGGGGTCCCCGCGAACTCTCGGGGAAGCCTCCGAGCTCGCGGGGTTTTTTCGTGGGGTGCCTCTTAGCTTTCGAGGAACTTGCGGAGGACGCGGTTGAACTCCTCTGGCCGTTCGGCCTGGGGCGTATGTCCGGCGCCTTCGATCACGGCGAGCTTCGAGCGAGCGATCAACGAATGCGCACGCGATGCGTGCGCGACTGGAAAGAGCGGGTCATTCGCGCCCCAGATCAGCTGCACCGGAACCTTCAGCTCGGCCAACCGCTTCGTCAGGTCATAGTCGCCGCCGAAAAACGCTTTAGGGCTTACGAGGGAGCGAACCGTCGCGAGGTACGAGTCCTGATAACCCTCAGCGGCGAACAGCTCGCGAAGGTTGTCGATATAGGCATCGTCCATCGTGCGCTTCAGGTCCGAGCGCGAGCCCGCGTAGCGGGCGGCCACGCGCCGGATCATCTGAGACGGCGCCCAGTGAAGGGCGTCTCGCGCCACCTTCATCATGGCCTCGCCCACTCGCGGGATCGTGACCAGGCCGTACGAGAAATGCACGTTGGGACGTCCCAGCCCTAGCGAATTCACCAGCACCAGTCGGTTCACGAGGCGAGGGCTCTCGAGCGCCAGCTCGAGCGCGATTCTGCCTCCCATCGAAGCGCCGACAACCGCCGCCGAGCGCAACCCGCGACTCTCCATGTACCGCTCGATGAAGCGGGTGAAGTACGGGATGCCATAGCGCGCGCGAGGCTTCTCGCTGCGGCCGAACCCCGGTAGGTCGGGCGCGAAGACCCGATGCCGACCGGAAGCTTCTTCGAGATTGAAGCGCCACTCGATATAGCCAGATGATCCAAGACCGTGGATGAACAGGACCGGTGACCCCCGCCCTCCGTGCGTGTGATGCGCGCGGACCGATCCGAGCTGCAGCCAGCCGGATTGCATCGTCCTGGGCGCACGGCGTCTATCTGTAGCGATCATTTGGTGGTGCTAGGAAGCATACGGACAGGGTCGCGGAGGCCGGCCACCTTCATGCCGGTGGTGTATCTCTCCACTTTCGATCCCTTGATCACGCTCACGGCGCCCGGACCGGCTGCCCGCCACTCTCCATCGATCCACAGGGCGGCGCTTCGCTCGTCGACACCGAGCAACGTCGTGTCCGGCAGCTCCCGCTTGGCCGACTCCACCCACTTGTGACCGAATGTTTCGAAATGTGGAAGCAACGCCGTGTCCGGAACCACGCCGAGAGCGTCGGTAGGCCGCCGGTTGACTCGGTTCGGCCAGCTGGCGCGGATCAGCGAGTGGCTGCACAGCGCCATAGCGCCGGCCGAGGAACCGGCGAGCGCGGCCCCATCAATCCACGCCTCGAAGATCGCATTCCAAACTCGCGACGACTCCAGCACCTGCACCACCAGGCCGGGATCACCGCCCACCAGATAGAAGAGGCCACCGCCACGCGCTCGCTCGGCCAGGACCTTCGAGTTCGCGTCGGTTCTTTTCAAAACCGGCAGCTCCACCATGTCGAGCCCGAGCTTCTTGAACCAGGCTGTCGCGTGCGCGACCGACTGCTCCGGCTTCTGCCGCGCCGCGGCGGTGGGGACGACGAACGCAGGACCGCGATCGGCAGCGCCGGCGAGGATCCGGTCCTGCTCCTCGTTGCCGGGATTGAACTCGTCCCCTCCGACCAGCGCAAGTGCTCCAGACACCGGGTGTCGTGCGCCGGAAGTTCCTTGCATCTTCGCGTCCTAGACGGGCGGGCGCCAACCCACCCCACGAAATCTACGATTTCGCGGGGACCCCGGGGTGCGCTGAAGCCATCGTCGAGGGGCCGGGAGCTGCGGAATCACGCATCAAAGGATGCGCTCCTCCTAGCGCCACCCTCTCCTTGGCTCCGGCCGTCAATGCCGCGAATAAGCTGCGGTCCTCCGTCGCACGACACCACCTACGTAGGATATGGCGGTGCCCGACGCGTCCAAGGTTCGGGTGCGGATCGCGCCCAGCCCCACAGGCTTCGCTCATCTGGGCACGGCCAGCACCGCCCTCTACAACGTGCTCTTCGCCCGCGCCAACGGCGGGACCTTCGTGCTGCGAATCGACGACACCGACCTCGAGCGCAACCGCCCGGAGTACGAGGCGGTCATCTACGAGGCCCTGCACTGGCTCGAGCTGGACTGGAACGAAGGGCCCGACAAAGGCGGCCCGCACGCCCCCTACCGGCAGTCAGAACGCACCGACCTTTACAAGCAGGACGCGGCGCGTTTGCTCGCGAACGGCAACGCCTACCGCTGCTACTGCACGCCGGAAGAGCTGGAGGCCGAGCGCAGGCAGGCTCAGGCCGAGAAGCGTCCCTACAAGTACTCGCGCCGGTGCCTGATCGATCCTCCGAAGGACCGGACGCAGTTCACCGTACGTTTCAAAGTCCCGGGCGGCGAGATTAAGTTCACCGATATGATCCGTGGCGAGATGAGCTTCGACGCTGGTCTCATCGGCGATTTCATCCTCGTCAAGTCGGATGGCTATCCCACCTATCAGTTCGCTAGCCCAGTCGACGACGCGGTGATGAAGATCACACACGTGATCCGCGGCGAGGAACACCTCTCGAACACGCCCTACCAGCTGATGCTCGTCGACGCCCTCGGCTACGAACGTCCGACGGCGTACGCGCACATGCCGCTCATCCTCGCCAAAGATGGCGCCAAGCTGTCGAAGCGCAAGCACCCTGAAACGAACCTGATCCTCTATCGCGAGCAGGGCTACCTTCCCGAGGCGCTGATCAACTATCTCGCGCTGTTGGGCTGGAACCCCGGAACGGAGCGCGAGATCTTCACCTTCGACGAGCTCGTGCGCGAGTTCTCCTTCGATCGCGTACAGCACGGCGGCGCGCGCTTCGACTGGGAGAAGCTCAACTGGATCAATGGCGAGTACATCCGCCGCCTCGACGACGAAGAGCTCGTTCGGCGGCTCCAGCCTTTCCTGCCCAACCTTGACGAAGGCACGATCCGGCGCGCGGCACCTGCGCTCAAAACGCGCATGACCAAGCTGGCGGATGCGGCGGAGCTACTGGACTACCTGTGGACTGACCCTGCTCCGCCCACTCTCGATGCCGAGGCTGCCGAGAGTGTTCGCGCCGCGGCCGGCGCGTTGAAGGACGTGACGTGGGAGCCGGCCCCCATTCACGAGACACTGATGGCAGTGGTCGAAAAGTCCGGGGCCAAGCCCAACAAGATCTTCATGCCGATCCGCCTCGCGGTCACCGGCAAGAAGATTTCACCCCCCATCGACTACACGCTCGCCCTGCTGCCCAAGGCCGTCGCGCTGTCGCGGCTGCAGCGGGCCGCCAACGGGCACAAATAGATGTTCCTCAGCATCGTCATCGACCTGAACCCGAATCTCTTCCGCATCGGGCCATTCGCGATCACATGGCACGGTGTGTTCGCGGTGCTCGGCATCCTCGCCGCCGCGCGCCTCGGTCTGTGGCTGCTCGAGAAGGACGGCGTCGACCCGAAACACAGCTCGGACGGCGTCGCCTGGTTGGTCTTGGTCGGCCTCCTCGGTGCGCGTCTCCTTTATGTGTGGGAAAACTTCCGCCTCTTCGCGGGCGGGCAGATCCTTCGGGTCTTTGCTCTCACCGAGGGCGGCATCAGCCAGTGGGGTGGCCTGTTCGGAGCGGCGGTCGGCGCGTACATCTGGGCCCGCCGGGCCCGCATCTCCTACTTGAAGATCCTTGACGCCAGCGGTCCGGCGGCAATGATCGGAGTTGCGGTCGGCCGCATCGGCGACGTCATCAACGGTGAGCACCACGGCACGCCGACCAACCTACCGTGGGGAGTCGACTACATGAACCCGTTGACGCTCGGCGAGCCGGGCAAGGTGGTCCATCCCGAGGTCGCCTACGAGATGGTCCTCTGCCTCGCTTTGTTGGGCGCGCTGCTTCCGTTCCACCAACGATTGAAAGCCCGGCTGCCCGTTGGCGTCCTAGGTCTGGTCTACGTCGGCCTCTACGCGACCGGGCGGTTCTTTCTGAGCTTCCTCCGCACCGATCCATCCATCTTTCTCGGGCTGCGCCAGGCCCAACTCGCTTCGCTGCTGATGGTCGTGATCGCCGTCGCCGCCATTCCGTGGCTCATCCGGCGAGCGCGGGCCGGGCGCGAATCGGTCACCGCGGCGGTCTAGAGGCGCGGGCCGGAAAAGCCTCGACGGATCTTCGGGCGCCCATGCGGCCCATCTCCGGGATCTGGACCACCTGGATCGCCGAATCTCTCGCCGAGGTTTTCGGCCGCGCCTCAGCCCGCGGCTTCTCGCATCAGGATCTGAGCGAGGCCGGGCGCCTCAGGATCGTGCTTGAAGTACACGTGGACATCGTCATGCGAAGCGTCCGCTGACCTGACGTTAGCGATCCACGGACGCAGCGTTTCTGGCGTGTAGCCGCGACGCAGTCGGAAGTACGCCACCGGGCCGACATCGACGATCGGCGCCCGCGGCCATTTCTCTTCGTCGGTGACGACCAATGCGCCACGGTGCGCGCGCAGCACGCGATAGGTCTCGTCGCAGAACCACGATTCGTGTCGAAACTCGGCGGCCGCGGGGCGGCCGAGCGCGCCGAGGAGCGCATCGAGAAGGGCCGCGTTCAGCTGGCGCGCCGGCGGAAACTGCAGAAGGATCGGACCGAGATGATCGCTCAGTGGCGTCAGCCGCTCGGCGAGGATGCGCGCGAGACCGACGCGATCGAATCCCTCGGCCGAGTACGTCAGCCCGCGATTGGCTTTCATGCAGAAAAGGAAGCCGGGCGGCGCCTCGGCTGCCCACTTCACCATCGTCGCCTCGGGCGGGGTGCGGTAGAAGCTTCCGTTGAGCTCCACCCCGTTGAGCCGTTCGGAGTAATGGGCAAGCATCTTTGCGCCAGGCAGCGTGGCCGGATAGAACTTTCCCTTCCACGTCGCGTAGCTGAAGCCGGAAGTTCCGGCGTAGATCATGAAACCGGAACTTTGCTGCGCGTGACACGCTCGTGCAGCTGGCCGCACGCCGCGTCCGCCTCGCGACCGCGCGTGTCGCGAACCGTGACATTGAGGCCCTGTGCCTCGACCATCTCCCGGAAACGCCGGATCGCAGTGCGCTCCGGCGCGCGGTATGGCGTGTCCTCGACCGGGTTGAACGGAATCAAGTTCACGTGGGCGAGCTTCTTGCGCAGCAGCAAGCCGAGCTCCTGCGCGTCGCGCTCGGTGTCGTTGACGTCCGCCAGCAGCACCCACTCGTAACTCACGCGCCGTCCCGTTTTCGCGCCATACGCCTGCGCAGCGTCAACGAGCTCCTGCACCGGATATTTGCGATTGATTGGCACCAGCACGTCGCGCAGCTCGTCGCGAGCCGCGTGCAGCGAGATGGCCAGCGTCACCGGCAGGTGCTCCTCGGCGAGCTGCACGATCCTCGGGATCAGGCCGCTCGTCGACACGACGATCCGGCGGGGACTGATGCCGAGGAGCTCGGGATCGGAGAGCCGGCGCACCGATTCGATGACGGCCGCGTAGTTGGCCATCGGTTCGCCCATGCCCATGAACACGACGTGCGATAGGCGCCGGTCCTCGGCCGCCAGAATTCGGACCGCGTCCACTGCCTGCTCGACGATCTCGTGCGCAGCGAGGTTCCTGCCGAAAGGAAACTTGCCGGTCGCGCAGAACGGGCAGCCGATCGGACAGCCTGCCTGCGATGAGATGCACAGGGTGGAACGGTCCGCGTAGCGCATCACGACCGCCTCGACCGAGTGCCCGCCGTCGAGCTCGAACAGCGTCTTGGTCGTCAGCGAGCGGTCGGCCTGGCTGACCGCTACCGGTCGCAAAGACGTGATCCTGAAGTCCCGGTCGAGCGCGTCCCGCAGCTGCTTCGGCACATCGTGCATCGCCTGGAATGACTTCACGCCGCGCGCAAGCCAGCCCAAAAGCTGCCGCCTGCGATAGGCGGGACCATCGTTAGCGACGAGCCACGCTTCTAGCTCGCTGGCGGACAGCGAGAGAATCGCCGGCAGCGGGGCTGGGTCGATCACGCCGCCTACGATACCGACGCGTCGAAGACTTCTTGATCGCCTTCGCCCATCGAGCGCACAGATTCGTCGTCAACAAGCTTGCGAAGGTGCGCTCGCATCGTCATCTCGGCCGCCACCATCAACTTGTCGTCCAGCTCTCCATAAACTCGATGGGTCAGCTCGCGCGCCGTGCCCCAGCCTCGATTCACCTCCGCCAGCACCTGGGCCTCGCGCTCGAGACGGTGGACGCGGTACTCCTCGATCTTCGCCATCGCGTCCTCGACCGGATCCCAATGTCCCGGAAAGAGCATCCGCGGGTTGAGCGAGGCAACCCTGTCCAGGGAGCTCAGGTAGGCGGCAACGTCCCCTTCCGGATACGTGACCATCGAGCTGCCGCGGCCGAGAATCAGGTCGCCCGTGAACAGCGCCCGGTCGCCGGCCAGCCAGAAACTGAGATGGTCTCGGCTGTGGCCCGGGGTGTAGAGGGCGGTCACATTGAGCGTGCCGACGCGGACCACGTCTTGATCCCCCAGCTCCGGGTACCGCTGGACCGCCGCGTGATGTGAGGCGGCAAGGCGCTCGGCCAGGGGCAGGTGGTCGGGATGCCCGTGGGTCACCAGGACGACGCCGATGGTCGCGCCCCCGATCTTCTTGTTGATCGCGGCGAGATGACTTTCGTCATCCGGACCCGGGTCGATCACGACGACGACCGGCCCGGCCTCGAGGATCCACGTGTTGGTCCCCGGACCCGTGTAAGGGCCAGGGTTTGGCGCGACCACTCGATGGACTGCTGTCACGAAGGTCGATGTGCAGGCAGGTAGATGTCCACTTCTCCATCGGAGCTGGTGACGTCGAGCCAACCGTCGAGATGTGTGTCGACGATCAAGCGCAGAAGCGGCTCGCCCATCTCGGGCACCGCCAGCTGGCGGCGAGGCCCATGACCTTCGATGCGCACCTTCCACCACAGGCCGACGGATTCGGCCGCGATCCTCAAGCCGTCGCCGCCAAGCCAGTCATTCGCGCGAGTGAACGCTTCGACCAACTCGGGTTCGGAGCCGAGAACCACAGCATCAGGAGGGAGCTCGCGCGAAGCCGACGGCGCGGCCAGGTTGAGCACAGCCCCAAGCACGACGCCACGCGCGCGGTCTTTCGACTGGACCGCCGCGGCTTCCAGGGCCGCAGCGCGGCGGCCGACCTCCTGCGCCTGCTCGTACACCGATTCGAGGCGGTCAGGGCGGCCGAAAGCGGCCTGCCGAGACGACTCCTGGAGAGCGAGAACCGACGAGCGAAGCTTGTGCCCGAGGCGACCCAACAGCTGGTCGCGATGCTCATCGGCGAGCTGCCGTCCCAGCTCGGCGCACTTCTTCGCGGTCTTCGCTTCCCCCTTTCCGGCCCAACCGACCAGGCGCCCGTTGAGTTTGAGTGGTCGCCATGGCCCGCCGGGTGGCGGAAACTCAGCATCGGCCGGCCCGTGGCGATGGTGGTCCGGAATCGACTCCATGCCACCCCCAACTCTCACCCACATCAATGTGGGCAACGCCACCTAGTGTCCCGCCCCGAACCTCCGGAGCAGGACACTTAGGTTCGAATCCTGGCAGGCACAGTGAACTTGAAGGTCGTGCCGTTGCGGTCGCTCGTCGCGACCCAGATCTTGCCGCCGAACGACCGCTCGACGACAAGGCGGCACAGATAGAGGCCGAGCCCAAGGCCTCCCTGCGACCGGCTGCGACCGGCCGGCCCGGTCTTCTCGAAAAGCGTCTCGAGGCTCTCGGCCGGCAGGCCCTGGCCGTGATCCGTGACGGTGATCTCGAGCCAGCCGCGATTTCCCTGTTTCGCCTCCACGAGCACCGGCCCCGACGTGTACTCCAGCGCGTTGCCCACGAGGTTCGTCAGCACCTGCCCCACGTGAGTCGGTTCGCAGAAGGCGCGCGGCAGGCCGGGCGGCATGCTGACCTGCACCGCCGAGGAGCGCTCCTGGTATCGGTGCATCAGCACGTCCATCACGCCTTCGAGCGCCGAGCTCAGGTCCACCGGCTCGGGGCTCGGTTCGAAATGCCGCGTTTCGAGCTTGGCGATGATCAGCTGGCTTTCGACCAGGCTGAGCAAACGGTTGGACGACTCGTACGCCTCCTGCAGCAGCTCCCGCCGGTCGATCGGACCGATCGTGTTGTCCCACTGCATGATCGCCGCGAGCGTGTTCTTCATTGCCGCGGCCGGGCTGCGAACCTCATGGCCGATGGCCCGAAGCATCAGGTCCTTCGCTTCCAGCGCGAGACGCTGCGCCGTCACGTCTTCATGCAGCGTCAGGATGCCTGCCGGTTCGCCTTCAAGACCGGGGATCACCACGCGCCGCACATGCACGGTGCGATCGGGGTCATGCATGCGCAGCTCGAGCGTCCCGCCTGACTCACCGTCGTCGGTCGGCGCCGCGCCCGCCGCGGAGTAAACCTCGTCCAGCTTCTTCCCAGGCATCTCGGACGCCTCTAGGTTGTAGATCGATTCGACTTCAGGGTTCGCGTAGACGATTCGGCCCGAGGCGTCCTCGAGCATCACCCCGACTGGCGAGTGACGAAGGATCGCGTTCATCATCCGGCGCTCGCGATCGAGCGCATCGACCAGCTCGAGCTGACCGATCTGAACCGCTGCCTGGCCGGCCAGCACCGCCGCAAGACGGCGCGTCTCGGCGCCGCCGCCCGTCATCCGCGCCACGAGCAGCCCCGCAAGGCCGCCCTCAACCTGGATCGGAATGGCGAAGGCGTCCGGCGGAGCGCCGAGCAGGTCCAAAAGCGCTCGCAGGCGGCGGCTGCCGGTAGGCGAGCCCAGCGCCCGCAACAGCTGAGCGCTGTCGCTCACCGGCACCTTGGGCGCAGCCTCGGCGTCGTCCGACCGACGGACCAGGTGGCCATCTTCCAGCAGCCAGAGCTCGCCCTGAGAACCAGCCAGAGCCCGGCTGATCAGCCGTGCCATCTCGGAGCGCGCCCTGTCGGGCTCGGTCGGAGTGAGCTCGGCGAACGCCGCCACCGCCTCCAGTGTCCTGATGCGTCCGCGCGTCTCCGCGACAAGCCGTGAGTTTTCGATGGCCACGGCGGCATGGCGCGCGAAGTCGAGCGCGCCGGTGGTCGGCTCGGCAAGATGCGTTGCCGCGTGCACCGACCCTATGGCTCCCACCAGCCGGTCGCCATACCACAGCGGGATCAAGCCCCACGCATAGCCATGCGAGGTTCCACTCAGCAGCCCGGCCGGCGCGTCCCGCCAGTTGTCCTCGGTGCTGAGGCCGGCCCACGACAGCACCTGCTCGGCCGCGGCATCGCCGCTTCCTCGTGTGGCGCTCATGCGTCCTTCGGTGTCGAAGGCCCAGCACACGGCGCCCGCGCTTTCGAGCATCGTCCTCGCCTGGTCCGCAATGTTCGCTATAACGCTCATCAGCTCGTGACCGGCGAGCGACGCGAGCTCCTGGATGCGAACCGACTGCTCGAGCGCCAGCTCATTCGCGTGGTGCAGGCGCATCGTACGCAAAGCAATTCCCACCACTGGCGACGCGGTCTCGAGCAGCCTCAAGTGCGTGGGCTGGAAGCGGCCGCCGTCGTTGCGCATCGCGGCGATCCCGGCCACGACGCGCTCCGCCTGGATGATCGGTACCCAGACAACGTGGCTTGGTGATCGAGTGAACAAGTAGCTGCCGATCGGTTCGGCAAGGTCTTCCGGGCCGGCCGGCTCAACGTCGAGCACCCCAGTTTTGTCCTCGATCAGACGGCGGAACAATGGGGTGTCCTTTACAGGTACGGGACCGATGGAGGTCACCGCGCCACCTCGCTCGCCGGTGAACCCTGCCATGTGACCGGCAGCGTCAACATACGCGAGCACCATGTGCGTCGCGTCGAGGTACTCGCTGGCAACCGAGAAGATCGCCTCCGCGATCTGGTGCTCGTCCGATGCGCCCGCCACGCCCATCTCGAGGACGTGGAGCGCCTCCAGCCGCGCACGCTCGGCCTGCGCCTCAGCGAAGTGATCCGCATTTGCAAGCGCCAGGCTCACGTGGGCGGCGACGTCCTGCAGCAGCTTGACATGCCATTCCTCAAACGTCCCCTCGCGATACGACTGCAGGGACAGCATGGCCGTGATGCGGTCACCGCTCAGCACCGGCACCCATACAAATGACCGAGAGAGCAGGCGGCGGTCGGTCGGCGGCCCCGAGACGAAAACCGCGGCGCCTTGGCCGACCGTCCATCTCTCGCGCTCCAGGTCCTTGCGCTGGAAGCTGCGCGCCCAGGGCGAGACGCGAACCAGAACTGGCTTCCCGGTTTCGTAAGCCTCACGGGACGGTCCGGTGACCGCCAGCGCCACCGGCGGCACCACCTCTTCGACGCCGGCAACGTACTGATAGCCTTCCGCGACCGGTCCGTCCGAAGTCTGCGTGATGGTGGCGAGGATGAAGCCGTCGAAGCTCAGGAAGGTGGCGAGCTCCTCGCGCAGAGTCCGCATGATCGACCAGCGGTCAAGGCTTGACGCCAGGCGGCGTCCTATCGAGTTGACGACCTCGAGCCTTCGCCTCTGGTCTTCGATCGCTTCGTAACTGCGCGCGTTGCGCAGAGCGAGCGTGACCTCGTCCGACACGAGCTCGAGAAAGGCCGCGGTCGAATCCTCGTAGGCGTAAGGCCGAGAACATCGAATGCCGAGCGCTCCGCGTGCGACCCCGCCTTCTTTGATCGGCACCCACAGCAATGACGAAGGTTGGTGGACGAGGACCGGTTTCGAATCGCGTACCACTGCACGTGCAGCGGCCGCGGCCGGAGACCGCGCTGCCAACCAGCGCGAAGTTGGGGCCTTGTCGGCTTCGACGTGCAGCAGCTGGACCCTGTCAGTCCCGTCGTCCTGCATGGCGACCATCTCCAGCGCGTCCACAGGCAGCAGCTCGCGAAGCGTCGTGTGGAGCGCCGTGAGAACGCTGGTTTCGTCGAGCGTCGATGCCATGGCCCGCGCGATGCTGTTGAGGGCGCCAAGCCGGCGCGCCTGGTTGCGAGTGAGCTCGTTTAGCGAAGCATTGGCGACGAGGACGCCAAGGCGGCGGTGCACGTCCTCGAGGAACGCGAGCTCGGCGGCGGAGACGCGGCGCTTTCGATAGGTCTGGTAGATGACGCTGCCGATGAGCTCACCCTGGTGCTCGACGGGGACCCAGATCGCGGATTTGGCATTGCGTCCGACACCGGGCCCCTTGCCGACCTCCTGCTGCTTGGCCTGAAGCGTAAGCACCGCGATCTTTGCGCTGGCGTAGTGAGATGCGTAGGCAGAAGTCCGCAGCGGGCGCCGGCGGACATCCTGGAGCACCCCCGAGTCGATGGCCAGCGACCGATACCAACCCTCACGCTCGAGCACCGCGAGGAGCACGACGTCGTGGCCGAACCGCTGATGCAGCCCTCGGTAGAGCACCTGCACCAGGTCTGCCTCGGTGACGCAGCTGCTGAGCTCGTGGACAAGGGCCGCAACCGAAGGCCCTGAGCCGTTCTTGGACTGTCGGGGCGTCGCTTTGGGCCTCGCCGCCGCGCGTTTTGCGGGTCTGGTGGCCGGCGCGTGCGGCCGGGCGCCTCGCCGGGCTGAACTTGCCATTGCCACCGATACACTAACCCCGTGCCGTTCACCCCGCCAAAACCGATCGCTCCCACGCCAGAGGACCTGCGAGGCTCGACCGTGCTCGTCGTGGACGACGAGCGCGCCTGGCGTGTGATCCTGGAAACCGACCTGAGGATGCTCGGCTACAAGGTATCGCTGGCCGAGGATGCCGACCAGGCGCTGGAGA
The DNA here is from genome assembly GCA_030854855.1 of Candidatus Dormiibacterota bacterium. Classification (GTDB taxonomy): domain Bacteria; phylum Chloroflexota; class Dormibacteria; order Dormibacterales; family Dormibacteraceae; genus Palsa-870. Next base: position 2,825 of record JALYSJ010000094.1, on the reverse strand, counting down.
AGGCGCAGTCGGACCAGCCGGAGGTCGCCATCATCGACCTGATGCTGCCGGAGCCGATGGACGGCTGGGGCCTGCTCAACGAGTTGCGGGCGCGCGGGCAGAAGGTGCCTGTCATCTTTTACACCGCCTACCCCGTCTTCCCCTCCGGGACCGACGATCCCGACGTTGTAGGCTACATGAGCAAGGCGATCGACAGGGCTGACCTGTACGCCCTCCTGCCGCCCGCCATTCGGCGCTCGCGCGAGCGCCGAAACTCAGATTCCTAGCTTGCTACCAGAGAAACCATTCGACCCAGTTGGCGCCTGATGCCAGCGCCAGCAGGGCGACGAAAGCCACAGCAAAGGTGATGCGCCGAACTTTGATTCCCCAAGTCATCCCTACCAAACCCCTTTGTTTTTCGAACCGACGCCAGTGCCGAAAGGGAGTATGCGCTGGTGAATTCGTACTTGGTTGTTCGCGTTTAGTCAATTATCGTTAAAAATTACTTAGAGGAAAGCTTGGAAAATCGCAGCATCCGGGGAAACGCGCGCGCAACGGCTCGGCGCCGAGATGTGCGCATGCCTCCGCTGCCCCCTGGGCTCGAGGTTTACCGGCCTGCCGAGGTCCTCGGTTCGTCGGTGCTCGTGGTCGAAGACGAGGTCGCGATGCGGCAGCAGCTGAGGATCGACCTGCAGGACCTGGGCTACCGGCCCTCGGTCTCGACCTCGGCTCCCGAGGCCAGGCTGCTGCTCGAACGCGAGCGCGTGGCCGCGGTTCTTCTCGACCTGGTCCTCGACGACGAGGAGGATTCGGGCTTCGATCTGTTGCGGTGGATTCGCATGCATCACCCTGGCCTGCCGGTGATAGTGCTGTCGGCGGCCCAGATCAACTCGGCTTCGATCCGCAAGGCGTACGAGCTAGGCGCCAGCTCCTATTTCGTCAAGGGCAACGTGCCGATGGCGCACATCTACTCCGACCTCGCGGCGCGCCTGGTCGAGCGCGGAACCGGCCGCGCCGGCAGCTATCGCTTCGGGCGCCTCGAATTCGACCCCATCCGCCGGACAGTCAAGCGCGGCCGAGGAGAGATTCGGCTCACCCAGCAGCAGGCCGCGTTGGTGCTGTTCCTCGCCCAGGGCTCGAAGTCGGCGACGGCGCGCGACCTGATCGAGGCCGGGCTCTTCCGGGCCAACGCCGCCCACTCGACAGTCCATTCGGCGATTTTGACCTTGAGGCGGCGCCTCGACACCCTGGAGGCAGGCCTCGGACAGAAATTCGTTCGCGCCACCGCGCGCGGGTACAACCTGGTGGCAGTGCGTGACTGAAAACGACCCGAAAACGCCGACGCCGAGCCGTTCAGTCCTCGATGAGGTGATCGAAACCAGACGTCACTTCCACCGACACCCGGAAGTGAGCTTTAGCGAGCACGAGACGAGCCGGCAGCTCGAGGAGCGATTGCGACATCTCGGACTGGAGATCAAGCCATGCCCCACTGAGACCGGCGCGGTCGCGCTGCTCGATACAGGAAGGCCTGGAAAGACAGTGATGCTGCGGGCGGACATCGACGGCCTGCCGATACACGAAGAATCCGGCGTCACCTTCGCCTCGCGGACCGACGGTCGCATGCATGCCTGCGGCCACGACGCGCACATGGCGATCATGCTCGGGGTCGCGCGCACTCTGGTCGATCACATATTCGAGCTGCGCGGCCGGTTCCTTTTCGTGTTCCAGCCCGCCGAGGAGATCGTCTCGGGAGCGAAGGCGATGATCGCCAAAGGACTGCTCGACAACCATCACCCCGATTCGGTCATCGGCCTGCACGTGACGAGCTTCCTCGAATCAGGAACCGTGGTCTCGAAGCCGGGACTGATGTGGGCGGGATCCGACGCGTTCGAGATCAGCTTCGCGGGACCCGGCGGGCACGGAGGGATGATGGGCCGCCGCGGCAACGTGCTCGCCGCGCAGGCATTCTTCGTCGAGCGTCTGCACACCGTCGTCGAGGGTCTGGAGGCGGAAGGAGTGCAGTGCCACTCGACGATCGGCGACATCCGTAGCGATGGAGCGTGGAACATCGTGCCGCGTGGGGTGCTGGTCAAAGGCAGCCTGCGCACGTTCAACTCTGAGCTTCGCGAGCAAGCGCTCGAGCGGTTGGACGATCTACTCCGCGAGACGGACAGCGAGTTCGAGGTGGCCTCGAAGGTCGATCTGGTGCATGGAACCGTGCCGATCATGAATGAGCCGAACGTGACGCGAACCGTGCTCGCAGTGGGACGTTCGCTCATCGGCGACAGGGCAAGCATCCTCGGCCGGCCGCTGACGGTGAGTGACGATTTCGCGGAATTTCTGACCCGCATCCCGGGGTGCTATTTCATGCTGGGAGCGATGCCGAAGGGAGCACCTCCTCCGGCCCATCACTCGCCGGGATTCCGCATCGATGAGGATGCGTTCGAAGTCGGCGTCAAGGTCCTGGCTGGAGCGGCGTCAAGACTCGCGGCTGAATAATGCTCTGGCCTGCCGCCATGATCGTCGGTTTCATCGTGGGCTTCGCCGCACGCGGGACCCTCGAGAACCTCGGACGCCTTCGCCTTCGTTTTCAATGGCCGTGGGTGGTGATTGCCGCGGTCGTCGTGAGGGAGGCGGCGGTGCTCACGCCGCTGCGCAATGTCGAGGGCGTGCAGTACGTCTACACCGCGACCCTCGCTGCCCTCGTCGCCTGGACCGTCTGGCACATCAATCGTGTCAGGGGTATCTGGTTGGTCGCCGCCGGCAGCGCACTCAACCTTGTTGTGATCGCGGCCAACGGCGGGCGCATGCCGGTGGCCTCGGAGCTGGCCGGCCGGCTGGTCCAG
>JALYSJ010000083.1 GCA_030854855.1 Candidatus Dormiibacterota bacterium | reverse complement strand
CCCGATGAAAAAGCCGTTGTTGAGGATGTTGTGGTGAGTGAGCGTCGCGCCCTTCGGAAAGCCGGTGGTGCCCGAGGTGTACTGGATGTTGATCGGATCGTCGAACTGCAGCGAGGACTCCACCTCGTGCAGCCCCGATTCGCTGGTTTTCGCGGCGTCGCGCTTAAGCGCCTCCCAACCGTCTTCGATGACGAGAGCCTCGCGCAGGTCAGGGCACCGTCCTTTGACCTCGGCCAGCATTGCTTTGTAGTCGGCCTGGCGAAAGCGGGCCGCGAGGATGAAGAAGCTGATCCCCGACTGATTGAGCGCGTATTCAAGCTCCGAGGTGCGATAGGCGGGATTCATGTTGACGAGGATCGCTCCCATCGCCGCGGTCGCATATTGAACGACGACCCACTCGAACCGGTTGGGTGACCAGATGCCTACTCGATCGCCCTTTTTCACCCCGCGAGTGATCAGGCCCCGCGCGACGACCTCGCACTGCTCGACCAGCTCGCGGTATGTCGCGCGATAGCTCTGGTGCGCCGACACCAGCGCCTCGCGATCGCCGAATTTCGCCGCGGTTCGTCGTAGGTTCTGAAAGATTGGCTCGCCGAGAAGAGGGACGTCGCTGGCGCCGTGCACGTAGCTGAGCTCAGACATTCACTTCTCCTGAAAATGATTGTGCTCCTTGCCCTGGAGAAGTGAACAGGCACCATGCTGGGAATCAAACCCCTTGACAGCGTCGCCGTGCCGTCGCAACTTGGAGATCTTCGTACGTCCCGGGTCCATCGCAGTTCACGCAAAGGTTGGCCTCCACAAGTGGGCAACGGCCGTAAAGCGGCCCAGAAACCAATGGCGTGTCACCCGTTGGAATCCCGGTCGAGGCGGTGTCTGCTGCAGGCGCCGCCTCGTTTCCTGTCTAGCCTCCGGCACTTTCTTAGACAATCGCGGCATGAACAGGCGCTCGCCACTCGACGATGGCCGCTTTCGCACTGTCTTGCTGGTCATCGCCGGCCTCCCGATCGCCGCTCTGTACCTGTGGCGCACCCTGGTGTTGCCCGCGCTCACCGGAGCGTTACCAGTGGATTTCAGCGCCAACTACATGGCCGCTGCGGCGCAGATCCGGGCGGCCCGCGATCCGTACGACCTCTGCATCATCCAGGGGTGTGCGCACGCCGCCCAGACGTTCACGCCGCTGCCCCTGGCAGGCGCGCAATACGTCACTCCACTCCCAGTCGCCTGGATGCTCCAGCCGCTCGTCGGCGCCAGCCCGGCGGTGCAGCTCGCGGTGGTGGTGGCGCTTCTGCAGCTGAGCGTGCTGGTCTTCCTCTTGACGACCCTGCGGGCAATGCAGGTGAAGGACTGGCAGCTGGCCGCGGTGCTGGTGCTCGTGACGATCGGGTTCGAGCCCGTCGAAGGCAATTTCGACGAGGGCCAGGTCAACCTCGTGCTGCTCGCCTTGAGCGGCGTCTGGCTCCTGGGATGGGTGGCCGGGGATCGATGGTGGGGCGGGGTGGCGATTGGCGCCGCGGTCGCGATCAAGCTGCTTCAGGCGCCGCTGGGTCTCCTTATGCTCTGGGGACGGCGCTGGCGAATGGTGGTGGGCGCTGCACTTGCGGGACTGGCCCTCTGGCTGCTGGCAGTGCCGCAGTACCTCCCCGAATACATGTTCAAGGTGGCGCCGGTGCTGGCTGCCGGAACTGGATTGTTCGAGAATCATTCGCCGGGTGGCACCGTGGCGCGGCTTTTGGATTCCGGGACCTTCCTCGGCAGCGTTAGGGACACTTCGCCGGCAGCGCGGGTCATCACCACCGCCATCGCGCTCGCGGCCCTGGGTGTGACTTTCTGGATATTGAGGCGGCCGCGGAAAGACGCCGCGGGCCGCGTGCTGGAGGCGGCAGCGGTGGTGGCAGTCACGCCCATCGTCGCGAGCTACTCCTGGGGCACGCACCTCGTTCTCTTGCTCTTGCCGATGCTCGTGCTCATCGCGTGGGCGGCGCGGCGGCGTGACTGGATGGTGCTGGGGCTGGTCGCCGCCGGCTGGCTGCTCATCGGCCCGGGCCACAACCGATTTCAGACTCTGCTGGTTTCCGGCTACTCGAACCTGGTCGTGCTGCGCTTGATGGCCGAGTTCGGGATGGCCGGCATCGCTTGCGTTTGGGTTGCCAGCCTCCTGGCTTTGCGGCGGTCAGCGAACGGTCTTGATGCGGCTCACCAGGATGGTGCCGAGGAAAAGGAAGACGATCGCGCTCGAGAAAAGCACGCGATAACCTGAGTTGGGAGCGACGTGATTGTTGAAGTAGTCGATGACCCTCCCGCCGAAGAACGGGATGATCGCCTGTGGCAGAGTTAGCGCGATGTGGAACAGGCCCATGTCCTTGGCTGACTTGCTCTTGTCAGGCAGGGTGTCGCAAGCGAGCGCCCAGTCGACCGCGTAGTAGAGCCCATAACCGACCCCGTAAGCGACCCCCAGCGCAAAAACAAGCGGGATCGCGGTGGGGAAGAAGACGATGAAGACGAGCGCGACGAAAGCCTGAGCTCCGCCCGCCAGGTAAACGAAGATCTTTCGCCGCTGCCGGCGGTCGGAGATCAGCCCGCCGAAGAACCCGAAGGGGATCGCGGTCGCAACGACTACAAGCAGCCAAATCGAGGTGAAGGTGTCCGCTCGCCCGCCCTGAAGCACCACGTCCTTGAAGAAGGGAAGCAGGTAATAGAGAACGGCGGTGATCCCGGAGGAGATCATCAAGCGAGTAAAGACGACCCAGGCGAAGTCGCCCTCGTGGAGTGGACGGAGGAATTCTCGGATCTTTTCGGACAAGGGCTGGCTCGGGGGGAGTTCGACTGGGGCCGCCCCTTCGCCGTGGGCCGCCCACAGCGTAGGGATGAGCGTAAGGACGACTACCGCTCCCATGACCAGGTAGATCACCCGGTTCGAGCCGAGAACGGAGGTGACCCCGAGTCCGCCGCCGGTCCCCAGCTGGGTCATCGTCGCCAGAAAGCCGCTGGCCTTCCCGAATTGCTGGGCTGGAACGACGTCCGGAATGATGCCGGCGTAAGCGGCCTGGGCGGCATTGAAGAAGAACTGGACGATGACGTAGCCGACGACAAGCTGCGGGTAGTTGCCGGCCGTCATGAGGAGGATCAGGCCCGGGAACGTGAGGGCGGTGGCCACGACCATGATCGGTCGCCGCCGCCCGAAACGGGTCTTGAGGCGGTCCGACCAGGCGCCGACGAGGGGTGGCACTGCCACGGCTAGGATGCCGCCGACGCCGATCGCGAATCCGATCGCCGTGTTCTTGGTCTCGTTCGGCACCAGATGGATCACCTGGTCCTGGATCAGCACCGTGGTCAGGGGGATCCACAGGAAGTTGCTGCCGAACCAGAAGGCGCTTAGGGCGGCGTGCCTTAGATTTCCAAAGCCCTCGGCAGGGGATTTCACTGCGGCGGCCGCGGAATCCATCGAGCAAGGCTAAGTTAAGTGGGTTCCCTGTGAACGCCGAAAAGCTGTAGGCTGTGCCGGCCCCCTTGCCATCTATGTTTTCGCGTGCAAAAGCGCTCTTGATCGATGTGCCGCGACACGGCAAGCTTGCCTATTGCCTGTTGCGGGACGACCGCGTGCCCATGGCGCCGAAAGCCGTCCTCCTGGCGGCGCTCGGCGTGATCGTCAGCCCGCTTGACCTTCCGGCGTGGATTCCGGTACTTGGGGAGCTCGACATGCTGGCGCTGGGCATCCTGGCCGTCGAGACGTTCATCCAGGCGTGCCCGGACGACGTCCGCCGGGAGCATGAGGAAGCGATCCAGGAGAAACAGAGCGTTTTCGATCGAGATGTGCGCGACACGGTCGGCGCCGCCCGCTATGGCGCGGCGCGGATGGTGAACCGGATCCGCTCACGCCTGCGGCGCAGCGATGAATATCAATCCGTGTCGGAGGGCCTAGGAAATTGAAAGTGATGCTGACCAAGGATGTCGAGAACGTCGGTCGCGCGGGCGACGTGAAAGAGGTGGCTGACGGCTATGGCCGTAACTTCCTCCTTCGCCGCAAGCTCGCGGTGCCGGCGGGCAAGGGCGTCGAAGA
>JALYSJ010000075.1 GCA_030854855.1 Candidatus Dormiibacterota bacterium | reverse complement strand
GTCCAAGCGAATCCGAGCTGCTCCCACTCGGCCTCGGTGGGCGCGCGCCGCGTCGCCACCACGAAGGCGGACCGATCGAAGCCCTCACGGTCCCACTCCTGGACCAGAAAACCGCCGGGCACCGAACGGACATCGAAGTCGAGAATGCCGGCCCTGGGCGCTTCGGCGGCGAGCACGATCATGCTCTTGCGACGGGCCAGAACGTCTTTGGCTTCGTCAAGGATTTCAGGCGCGATCACCACGTGAGTGACGATCTGCACGATCTGTTCGGCGGTCGACCGGTCGAGCGGGCGGTTGACGGCCACTATCCCGCCAAACGCCGAGACAGTGTCGCACTCATAAGCAAGGCGGTAGGCCTTGGCGATGTCCGCCGCGACCGCGAGACCGCACGGGTTCATGTGCTTCACGATTGCGGCCGCCGGCAGCTCGTAGTCGCGCACCAGCTGAAATGCGGCCGAAGCGTCCTGGATGTTGTTGAAGCCGAGCTCTTTGCCCTGCACCTGGACGGCGCCACCGAGCCCGCCCGGGTCGGGTCCGACCCGATAGAACGCAGCCTTCTGGTGCTCGTTCTCGCCGTATTTCAGCGGCTGGGTGAGCAAGCCCGCGAGCGTGAGCTCGGGAGGAAACGCGTCGGTTTCGGCCCCGCGCATGTAGGCGGCGATCCATGAGTCGTATGCCGAAGTGTGCGCGAAGGCTTCGGCGGCCAGGCGGCGGCGCATCGCCGCGTCGAGCGTCCGCTCACTCAAAGCTCCGAGCACTTCCGCGTATCGCTCCGGCCTTACAACCACGACCACCGACTCGTGGTTCTTTGCGGCGGCACGGATCATCGTCGGGCCACCGATGTCGATCTGCTCGATCGCTTCCTCAAACGTAACCGCTGGGCGCGTGACCGTCGCGACGAACGGGTAGAGGTTGCAGCACACCAGGTCGATCTCCACCAGGCCATGCTGTTTGAGTGACTCCATGTGCTCCGGGCGGTCGCGTCGCGCGAGGATGCCCGCATGCACGCCCGGGTGAAGCGTCTTGATCCGGCCGTCCATCATTTCGGGGAAACCGGTCAGCTCGCTGACAGGACGCGCATCGATGGCCGCGTCACGAATGGTTTCGAGTGTGCTGCCGGTGGCGAACAGCTCGTAGCCGAGGCGCTGCAGCCCGCGCGCGAACCCGGCGATGCCTTCCTTGTCGCTAACCGACAGTAGGGCTCTTGGCAAGTCGCGCCTCCATCAGCCGGATCGCCTGCGGCAGGATCCGATATTCGGCCTCGTGCACTCGTTGCAGCAGCGTCTCAAACGTATCGCCTTCGATGATGGGGACTGCCTCCTGGACGAGGATAGGGCCCGCGTCAAGGTTCGCCGTGACGACGTGCACTGTCGCACCGGTCAGCTTGGCCCCGCTCTGGAGCGCCCGCTCCACCGCGTCCATGCCGCCTCCGAAATCAGGCAGCAGCGACGGGTGCACGTTGATGATCCGATCTTCGAAGGAGTCGAGAAATGACTGGGAGTGAACGCGGTCGTAGCCGGCGTCGATCACCAGCTCAACACCGTGCTCCTTGAAGAAATCACTCATCGCGACATCGCGATCTTCGGAGGAGCCGTAGGCCTTTTGCGACAGCTCACCCACCGGAATGCCCTTGTCGCGAGCGAACACGGCGCCCCCGCAAGACGGCCGGTTGGTTGCCACCGCGACGACGTTGAACCCTTGCTCGACGAGATTGCGCAAGTTCGAACCCTTGCCCGAGACGGCGACGCCGATTTTCAGGGTCAGCTGATGACCACGCGGTCTGGGCCTGAGTGGCGGACCACCTCGCCGACCACCAGCGCCCCGGAGGGCACATCGGTCGGATCGACCACCAGGATCATGCCCAAGCCCATGTTGAAAGTGCCGTACATCTCGTCGTCGGCGACTCGACCGCGCTTGCGGATCATCTTGAAGATTGGGGGAACCTCCCAAGCTGCCTTGTTGAGGCGCGCGCCAAAGCCCGCGGGCAAAACACGTGGCAGGTTGCCGAGAATGCCGCCGCCTGTGATGTGCGCGGCGCCCTTCCACGGGATGCGCGCCAGATCCTTCAGGTACGACCTGTGCGGCTCGAGCAGTACCTGGCCCAGCGTATGGCCGGGTTCATCGAAGATCTGATTCAGCGGAACGTCTTCGAACACCTTGCGCACAAGTGAGAAGCCGTTGGTGTGAAGCCCGCTGGAGGGAAGGCCGATCAACACGTCGCCGGCCTCGATCTCTTCTCGCTTCACGCCCGGCTCGACAAGGCCGACGATGAATCCGGCGAGGTCATAGTCCCCTAGCGCGTACATGCCCGGCAGCTCGGCCGTCTCGCCACCCAACAGCGCGCAGGCTGCTTCGCGGCACGCTTCAGTCATGCCTTCGATCAGCTGGGTGAACACATCCGGATCGAGGCGCCCGGTGGCGAAGTAGTCGAGGAAGAACAACGGCCGAGCGCCGGCGGTCGCGATGTCGTTGACGCAGTGGTTGACGATATCGATGCCAATCCCCCGATGCTGTCCGGACGCAATCGCAACCTTGATCTTGGTCCCGACACCGTCGGCGCTGGCGGCCAGAAGTCCCCCACCCGCGAGGTTGTACAGACCCGCGAACGGGCCGACACCGACGGCAACGTCCTTGCCGTGGGTGGCCGCGATCAGAGGCTTGACGCGCTCCAAAGCGCGCTCATAAGCCTCGATGTCTACGCCCGCGGCGGCATACGAAAGGCCTTCGGCGCCCACTAACCCACCAGCGTGGGCGACGGTGGACCCGGCACGTGATCCGATTTCATGGGCAGCTCGAACTGCATCTTGTCCATTTCGAGCTGCTGTGGCACCGGGACCGGGTACGAGCCGTCGAAGCACGCGCGGCAGAACTCCTGCGACGTACCGCGCCCGATGGCGCGCATGAGGCCCGGGATGGACAGGTACTGGAGGCTGTCGGCGCCGATGCGCTGGCGTACTTCTTCCACCGTCCGCCCGGAGGCGATGAGCTCCTTGGTCGAACCGATGTCGACGCCCATGAAGCACGGAAAGCGCATGGGCGGGCTCGAGATGCGCATGTGGATCTCGCTGGCGCCGGCCGACCGCAGGCGCTCGATAATCCGCCCCGACGTGGTGCCGCGGACGATCGAGTCGTCTACCGCGATGATCCTCTTGCCTTTGATCGAGCGAGGCAGCGGATTGAGCTTCAACATCACGCCCGCTTCACGGAGGGATTGATCGGGCTGGATGAAGGTGCGGTTGATGTACCGGCTCTTCATGAGCGCCTCTCGAAACGGAATGCCGGCAGCTTCGGCGTAGCCGATGGCGGCCGGCGTGCCGGAGTCGGGGAACGCAACCACCATGTCCGCCTCGACGGGCGCCTCCTTGGCCAGCTCGTGACCCATTCGGATGCGCGCATCCTCCAGCTCGCAGTTCTTGAGAATGGAATCGGGGCGCGCAAAGTAGATGAACTCGAAGACGCACATGGCGTGCTTGCTGGACGTCTGGAATGTGACGCTGTGGACGCCATGCTCGTCCATCACCACCATCTCGCCCGGCTGGACCTCGCGAACGAACTTCGCGTTGACGGTGTCGAGCGCGCAGGTTTCCGACGCGATCACGTGCGCCGGCTGCCCCGGAAGCGGGATGAAACCGATGCACAGCGGCCGGAACCCGTAGGGATCGCGCAATGCGATCAGCTGCGTCGGCGTGATGATGCCGCATGAGTAGGCGCCAACCACTCGCGCGAACGTCCGGCGGATCACGTCCTCCCACGTCCGGCCATGCGTGTGCTCGATCAGTCGAGCCATCACCTCGGTGTCAAGCTCGCTATCGAAAGCGATGCCTTCCTCCATCAGCTGAGTACGCAGCGATGCCGCGTTGAGCAGGTTTCCGTTGTGAGCGATCGCGCCCGGTCCTAAGGTCGGGTGATGGAAAGGCAGCGGGTGCGCATTCTCGGCCCGGCTCGAACCGGTCGTCGAGTAACGAGTGTGGCCCAGCGCCAGGATCGAGCCCTCGCCCATGTCTTTGATCTGCGCGGGCGAGAACACCTGGGCGACCAGGCCCATAGCGCGGTGCACGCGCACGTTAGTGCCGTCTGAGACTGCGATCCCCGCAGACTCCTGCCCACGGTGCTGCAGCGAAAAGAGGCCGAAGTACGTCAGGTTGGCGACGTCAACCCCTTGCTTCGCGCAGATCCCGAAAACCCCACACATTTAGACCACTCCGCCTTCCCAAGCTTGACGAATGTCGTTCAGCGAAAGCCGGAACTGACCTTCGAACTCGATCGAGTCGCCCCCAGCGAGGCCGAGCATGGAGATCTCGACATGGTGGCGGCGCGCCAGAGATTGCAGTTCCGGCATCGCGCGTGACGACAGGCTGACGACGAAGCGGCTGGGAGACTCGCCAAAGAACGCAGCATCCATGCGCAGCGGAGCCTCGGGCCGGATACCCGGACAGCGAACCCCGACGCCTCCGAGGAGGCAGCTCTCGGCCAGCGCCACCAACATCCCGCCTTCCGCGCAGTCGTGAGCCGAATGGAGGAGTCCGTTCTCTGCCGCGGCCAGCACAAGGCGGTTGACGGCTCGCTCGCGCGCCAGGTCCAGCGCCGGCGGACGGCCCGCGACCAGGCCATGCTCCATCTTCAGGTACTCGCTGCCGCCGATGTCGTTGTGGCTGGAGCCGACGAGCATCACGAAGTCTCCCTCCGCCCGCAGGCCCGCCCCGAGCCGCTTGCTGTAATCCGCGATCAACCCGACCATGCCTACGACGGGTGTGGGATAGATCGCGGACTCGCCGGATGAGTCGTTGTACAGGCTCACGTTGCCGCTGACGATAGGCAGGTCGAGCGCCCGGCACGCGTGAGCGAGTCCGGCAACGGTCTCCTCCATCTCCCAATAGACCTCTGGACGGTCAGGGTTCGCAAAGTTCAGGCAGTCGGTGACCGCGAGGGGCTGGGCGCCGGTGGCAACGATGTTGCGAGCTGCCTCGGCGACCGCCAGCTGGGCCCCCAGATGCGGGTCGAGGTGGCAGTAACGCGAATTGCAGTCGGTCGTGACAGCCAACCCGAGCCGAGTGCCCTTGACGCGAAGCATCGCCGCGTCGCCGCCGGGCGGGACCACCGTCGCGTCGCCGACCATGTGGTCGTAGCGCCGGAAGATGCCGCGCCTGCTGCTGAGGTTTGGGCTCGCGAGAAGATTCATCAAAGTCGCGCCAGGGTCGACCAGATGAGGGAGCGCCTCAATGTCGAGGCCCGGCGGCTGCTCGGGCGCCACACCCACGAGCCGCCGCTGCGGCGCGCTGTCGGTGAGCAGGCCGATGGGAAGGCTTGCGACCTTGGCAGAGCCGTCGACGACGGTGAGATACCCGTCGTCGGTAACGTGCCCGATCACCGCTGACGTCAGGTCCCAAGCCTGGAAGATCGCCTCGACCTCGGCTTCGCGACCACGCTCGACCACGACGAGCATCCGCTCCTGGGATTCGGAGAGCATCACGTGATAAGGGCTCATGTCACGCTCTCGCCTCCGCACTCGGGCGACGTCGATGTGAGCACCCGCGCCCGGCACTCGTCCTGCGCATTCGGCGACTGAGGACGTGAGACCGGCGGCGCCAAGATCCTGGATGGCGACCACGGCGTCGGTCTGGGCAAGGTCCATGCATGCCTCGAGAAGCAGCTTTTCGAGGAACGGGTTGCCCACCTGGACCGCGGGTCTTCGCTCGGAGCTGGTCTCGTCTAGCTCCATCGAGGCGAACGACGCTCCGTGTATGCCGTCGCGGCCTGTGTCGGCGCCGACCAGCATGATGCTGTTGCCAGCTCCCTCGGCGCGCGCGTGCATCAGACGATCCACTCGAACAAGGCCGACGCACATGGCGTTGACCAGGGGGTTGTTCGTGTAGCAATCGTCGAAATACACCTCGCCGCCAACTGTCGGGATGCCGATGCAGTTCCCGTACCACCCGATGCCCGCGACCACTCCTTCGACATGACGGCTGGATTCCGGCTGCGGCCCGAACCGCAAGGAATCGAGCAATGCGATTGGCCGGGCGCCCATCGCGATGACGTCCCTGATGATGCCGCCCACGCCCGTGGCTGCACCTTGATAGGGCTCGATGGCCGAGGGATGGTTGTGAGATTCGATCTTGAACACGACGGCCCAGCCCTCTCCAATGTTCACGGCACCGGCGTTTTCTCCCGGACCTTGGAGAACCGCTGGGCTGGTCGAAGGCAGTCGCCGAAGCAGCGCTTTCGAGCTCTTGTACGAGCAGTGCTCCGACCACAGGACCCCGACCATTCCCAGCTCGACCTCGTTGGGCGCTCGCTTCAGCTGCTCGACGATGACCCGGTACTCCTCGGGGGTGAGCGCGACCTCTCGCAGGCGGCGCTCGTCGACCATTTCTATGGTCAAGACACCAGAACCTTCATCGCGCTCTCCGCCACCGATCGGAACAGCTTGAGGCCGTCAGTGCCACCAAGCTCGGCCTCGGCGCAACGCTCTGGATGCGGCATCATGCCGAGCACATTTCCGCGCGCGTTCACGATCCCGGCGATGTTGTGGATAGAGCCATTGGGATTGGCGTTGTTGCTGACACGCCCGTCGGCGTCGCAGTAGCGGAATACGACCTGACCCCGTTGCTCGAGCCGCGAGAGCGTGGCGGGATCGGCAAAGTAGTTTCCCTCACCGTGCGAGATTGGAATCCGGATCACCTCACGCTCTGTGCACCGCGAGGTAAAAGACAGGTCCGTGCGCTCGACGACGAGATTCGTCCACTGGCAGCGATATTCGAGCGAGGCATTCCGGATGAGCGCGCCTGGGAGGAGGCCTGCCTCGCAAAGAACCTGGAATCCGTTGCAGATCCCCCACACGAGGCCACCGCGATCCGCGAATTCCCCGATCTTCTCCATCACCGGCGCAAATCTCGCGATCGCACCGGTGCGTAGGTAGTCACCATAGGCAAACCCACCCGGCACGATGATGCAGTCGCAGCCTTTGAGGTCTGCGTCCTTATGCCAAAGGTACTGAAGCTCGGCGCCGAGAACCTGATTGATCACCCATCCGCAATCCCGGTCGGACCACGTGCCCGGAAATACCACGACTCCGAACTTCACCGGCGCTTGTGTCCGTCCATTTCAATTTCGAAGTGGTAGTCCTCGATCACATGATTGGCCAGGAGCTGCTTGCACATCGCCTCGACACGCTGCCGAGCCTCGTGTTCCGTCCCTGCCTCAAGGGTTACTTCGATGTACTTGCCGACGCGAACGTCCGAAACCTCGCGGAAGCCGAGAGTGGCGAGGCCCTGCTTGACAGTGATCCCCTGCGGATCGTTGACGACCGGTTTGGGCGTGACGATGACGCGGGCTACCACTTTTCATTCCTTGGCTTAACTGGAAACAACGGCTTGCCGACCAGGCGCTGGTAGGCGGTGAGGTACCGCTCGCGGGTCTGCGCCACGATTTCGGGAGGAAGCTGCGGCGGCTCCGATTCCTTGTCCCATCCCGAACGCGTAAGCCAGTCACGGACGAACTGCTTGTCGTAGGAATCCGGCGACGTGCCCACCCTGTACGTGGTGGCGTCCCAGTATCGCGAGCTGTCAGGCGTTAGCGCTTCGTCGATAAGGATCAGGTCATCGCCGATCAGGCCGAACTCGAATTTCGTGTCGGCAAGAATCAAGTCGTGGTTCGAAGCGAGCCCTGACGCGAACTTGTAAAGCTCGAGGCTTGCGTCGCGCAGCTTGGAGGCGAGGTCGTCGCCGAGTTCCTTCTTGAGCTGAACAAAGGTGATGTTTTCGTCGTGCCCGCTCTCAGCTTTGGTCGCAGGCGAGAAGATCGGATACGCGAGCTTTTCACCGAGCCGCAGGCCGGGTGGCATCTCCTCGCCGGCCAGGGTGTGAGAGTCCTGATACTCCGTCCATGCGCTGCCGGCCATGTATCCGCGCACCACGCATTCGAAGTCGATGCGCTTGGCCTTCCGGACGATCATGAACCGACCGGTCAGCTCCTGGCGGTGATCCTTCAGCGCCGGAGGGAGATCTGGAACCATGCCCGAGATGAGGTGGTTCTCCTGGAACGTGTCAGTTTGCGAGAACCAGAAGATGGACAGCTGCGTCAGGACCTTGCCCCTGTCGGGAATGCCGTTGGGCAAGACGTGGTCGAAGGCCGACAGGCGGTCGGTGGCGACCATGAGCAGCTGGTCCGGACCAAGCTCGTACGTGTCACGAACCTTGCCGCGGGCAAATAGTTTCAGGGGAAGGTCGGTCTCGACGACCGCCGGCCCGGCTATCACCTGGTCTTCGCCCCCAAACCCAGCCGGTCAAAAGCCAGATCGGTGTGCTCCAGACCAGCCCATGGGTCGAACACCTCGTCGAGTTTAGGGCCAATCCGGGACATGACCTCCTGGTTCAGCTCGAGGATCGCGCGAAAACTTGCACCGTCCCCTTCCACCGCTTGCATCGCAGCCTTCTGCACGATGGGATATGCGTCCTCGCGTGACATGCCGCTGTCGACAAGAGCCAGCAGGACTCGTCCTGAAAATACAACCCCACCGCCGAACTTCAAGTTGCGCAACATCTTCTCCGGCCTCACATCAAGACCGCGAAGGACCTTGCCCATCTCCTGGGACATGTAGTCAACCGCGGCGCATGCATCAGGAAAGACGATGCGTTCCGCCGATGAGTGACTGATGTCTCGCTCGTGCCACAACGCAGTGTTCTCGAGTGCGGTCACCAGGTGTCCGCGCACCACACGCGCCAGGCCGCACACGCGCTCGGTCAGGACGGGATTCCGCTTGTGAGGCATCGCTGAGCTGCCCTTCTGCTCCTTGCCGAATGGTTCGAACGCCTCGCCAACCTCGCTGCGCTGCAGATGCCGGATCTCTGTCGCGATACGCTCCAGCGTGCCGGCCACCAGGGCGAGTGCCGTCATGAAGCTCGCATGCCGGTCACGCGCGACTACCTGAGTCGAGACAGCGTCCGGACGGAGACCCAGCTCTTTGCAGACGTGCTCCTCGACTTTCGGATCGATGGTCGCGTGTGTGCCGACCGCGCCGCTCACGCGCCCGACGGCAATCTCATCGGCCGCCCGCGCCAATCGCTCCCGAGAGCGATCGAGCTCTGCAACCCAGCCGGCGACCTTGAAGCCGAAGGTGATGGGCTCGGCGACCACGCCGTGCGTGCGTCCGGCCATGAGCGTGCGGCGGTGGCGGATCGCGAGGTCGGCCGCAGCCTCCCGCACGGAAGCGAGGTCGGTGGCGATGATGCGCGCCGACTCGACCAGCTGAACCGCCATGGCCGTGTCGTTCAGGTCCTGACTCGTCATCCCAAGATGGACGTAGCGCGCCTCCGGCTGCCCGATCGATTCGTTGAGAACCGTGAGAAACGCGATCACGTCATGTCCGACGCGACTCTCCACTTCGGCGATCTTGCCGGCGTCGAAGGAGCCCTTGCGGATCTTCGGTAGAGCGGCTGCCGGGATACGGCCGAGAGCAGCCCAGGCCTCGCACGCCAGGATCTCGATGCGGAGCCAGAGCTCGAATCGGTGCTGGTCGGACCAGACCGCCCGGATCGCAGGCGGAGAGTATCGCTCGATCAAGAAAAGTGCCGGCTCCCAATGATCACCGGGGGGACTGAGAGATTATACGGGCGGACGCCCAGAGCAGATGTGGTGGTTGCCACCCCTCCAGGCCCAAGATTCTGTGGGAATGTGGCTCGGCACCGTGGGCCGATGCCCCCGGATCGATAATCGTTGGCGGCTTATGGAGGAACGTCGTAACCACCCGACCCAGGCACTCGTTTGAAACGCCACAGGCTGAACGGCCAGTGAGCGACTCGCTGCGTGATGACGAGCATGACCTCGTGGAGCGCGCCAAGCGGAACCCCCGAGAGTTCGGGGCGCTCTATGACCGGCACTTTCAGCAGATCTATAGGTTCGTGTATTCAAGAGTGAGGGAGCAAACCGCGGCAGAAGACGTCACTTCGGAGATCTTCATGAAAGCTCTGAAGGCTATGCCCCGATATCAGGACACGGGGCGTCCTTTTGCTGCCTGGCTCTACCAGATCGCAGTCAACGCCATTGCGGATAGGTACCGGACGCTCCGGCCTTCGCAGCCACTCGACGATTTCCACAATCTGTCGGTCGCCGGGCCGGCGCTCGAGGAGGTGGCCGCTCACCGTGACGAGATTCGCCGCATCTGGGGGCTGGTCGAGGGGCTGCCCGCCCAGCAAAAGACAGCGCTTGTGCTCAAGTTCCAGGAGGACATGAAGATCGAGGACATCGCGGTCGCGATGGGCAAGTCGTCCGGCGCGGTCAAGCTCCTCATCCATCGGGGTGTGAGCCGGCTCCGTGAAGACGCCGACGCCTTGAGGCCGGTCGAATGAACCCGCGACAAGATCCAGATCTCGACGACATCCTCCAGGACCAGGAGCTGCTCCACATCGGGGGGCTTCTGGGCGCAGCCCAGCGGCCTGAGCCCCCCCTTGACGAGGCATTCCGTTCCGGCCTGCGGCGCCAGCTGATGCAGCAGGCCTGGGAGATGAGCGAGGGGCGGCCTTCGCTGTGGAAGCGAGCTTTCGCCCCACCGGGAATGGCGTGGATTGGAGCGACCGCCGGTCTGCTCTTGATCGCGTCGGTCGTCGTGTTCATGGCCACACAGCCACCCACCTCGAACGACGTCTCGATGCAGAGCCCGATGGACGGCAGCAGCTCGGTCGCGCTGGCTCAGCCGATCCTCGTCAAGTTCAACCAGCCGATGGATCACCTGGCTACCGAGGCGGCAGTGCAGATCGCGCCGGCGACCAATGTCACCTACTCGTGGCAGGTCAACACGCTCACGGTGCAGCCGACCACCGGCAACCTTGCGCCAAACACGCAGTACAAGGTGACAATCGGCCCAGGCGCGAGAACGGCGTCCGGACAGCCGCTGGGGCCTGCGCAGACCATCAGTTTCGTCACCCAGCCGCCGGCGCCACCCACGCCCTCACCGTTGCCCACGCCGCGCCTGTCCGCCTCCCCCCCGGCATCCCTGCTCACGGGTGAGCGCCTGCTCGCCCCAATCGGAGGCGGGACGACCGCGCCATTGCAGTGGTCGGCAGATTCGTCCACGGTGTATTTCGTCACTGCGAACGGCGCGCTCACAGTCGTGCCCGCCAAAAGCGGGGAATTGAAGGTCGTGGCGGCTGACGGCGTCTCGTCGCCTGCGATCTCCCCTGCGGGCGATCGCCTTGCCTACATCCGCGACGGCAAGATCGAGGTCCTGACCTTCGCGACGGGCACCACAGCGGAGGTCGTGGTGACGCCGGGTCCGACGCTGGTCGGCTGGGCCAAGGACAAGTTCGTGTGGGCGACCGCGGACGGTCTCTACATGCAAGGCGCGAACAAGCCGGTGCAGCTCGGGCCGCTGCCGACCGGCGGTGATGTAACCGTGCTGTCGATCGCGCCCGACGGCGCGCACGCGGTGTACCGCCAGAACCAGAAGCTGTTCCTGCTCGACATGGTGACGGCGAAGAGTCCCCAGCTGGGCCAGGCGAACGCTTCGTTTTACGGTTGGTCCCCGAGCGGGTTGTACGCGATGTACGGCACCCATGACAACCTAGTGATCTCGGACCTGCAGGGAACAAGCGCGGTCACATTGCCAAGTGGTGACGCGAGCTGGTCGAGCCAGGACGCGATCCTCCTGGGAGGCGACACCGACCTTCATCAGGTCCGTCCGGATGGCTCTGGGCTGACCAAACTTTCCAACGGGACGTACCGCCTGCCGGTGTGGGCACCGAACGGCACCGCTTTCGCGTTCTTCCGCGGAGGCGCGCTCTGGACGGCCTCGGCTCCAGCGCTGCCGCAGCTGCCCACTGTGATCGACCTGGCGAGCGCCGTGGTCACCTCGTTCATGCAAGCGCGCCTGAAGATGCAGCCCGACCTGGCGACGACGTACCTCGACGACAACGCCAAGCAGGCTTATTCAAGCGGCCAGTTGAATCTCCTCATCAGCGGAGACCCGCGGTTCTCACGCTTCTACGTGCTCACTCAGCAGGTCACCAGTACGAAGCCCGACGCCGCCACTTTTGTCGTGCGGTTGGTGCTGACCCACGGGAAGCTCGACATTGCGGACTACGAAGAGACTCTGACAGTCGTCCGCGACGCTACGACGAGGACGTTCGTCGTCGACAGAGTCGCGGCCTCCGCACAGCGGGACCTGGGCAAGGGAGCCGAGGTCGTCGGTGTTGTGGTCAACAGCGGGAGCATTCTGGTCAACTTCGACAGCGATCTTGATCCGCTTACGGTGACCGACGCCGGCGTGCGCCTGCTCGACGCCAAGGGCAACGCGGTGGAGATAACCGTCAAATACGCGGATCGGACAGCGACCATCGCCGGCGCTGACCTCAAGCCAGGTGCGCAGTACAAGCTGGTGGTCCTGACCACGGTGCGCGACGTCCTCGGCCACAACGTCGCTTCGGAGTACAGCCTCCAGCTTTTCGGCCCTCTTCCGAAAGACCGTGCGGACACCAAGATTCGTCCCGTGCCTGCATCGCCCACGCCCTCGCCGAGTCCCAGCCCAACCTCAAACAACTAGCTACGTCGACGTTTGAATCGGCTCCAGGGCCCCTGCCGCGCGACTAAGCGCGGTGACGGATCCGGAATGGACAATCCGCCCGTCCAAAGCAGCCCGGAACGCTTCCGCGAAGGGAAGCCGAAGGACTTCCATGTCCTGTTCGTAGGTCTCCGGACTACGCTCCGACTCGGTGATCGATTGGGCGAGAAACATGTGCGCCCTTCCGGTCAGAAAGGCCGCACCGTGTACGACGCCCAACGACGTGTAGCTGGACGCGATAAGTCCTGTTTCCTCAGCCAGCTCGCGCTTCGCGCACTCGAGAGGAGCCTCGTCCCCATTGAAGGTGCCCGCCGGTACCTCCCATGAGGATTCCTCCCATGCATGACGCCACTGGCGGACCAGCACCGTGTCGCCGTTGTCGAAGTAGGGAACGACGAAGGCGGAGTCTGGGTTTGTCAGCACCGTGTAGAGCGCTTCGGCTCCGTCGGGAAACCGGATGATGTCTTCGCGAAGGGCAAATGGGCCTGATAGGCCCGCGATCGCCGTCGATACGATCTCAAACGGCCGGCCGCTTCTCGGGTGTTCCAGGTTCGCTATTTGTTGCTCACCATCGCCGCCACCGCCGCCGCGGCAGCCGCGACATGTCGCGGATCAGGCCCATAGTCGAACGGCGATGTCTCGCCCGCCAGCACCTTGGCCTGGTCGACGAGTTCTGGATGATCTTCGATGAATCGCGTGCTGAGGTTGCCGGAGCGAAAGTCGGAGCTCTCCAGGATCGCCCGGTGATAGCTGATCGTGGTCGCGGGACCGACCACCACGAACTCGCGCAGGGCACGGCCGGCCCGCGCTATCGCCTCGGCACGGTCGCTGCCATGCACGATCAGCTTCGCGATCAGCGAGTCGTAGTTCGGCGGCACATCCGATCCCGGGCCGAAGCCGGAATCGACACGCACTCCCGGCCCAGCCGGTGTGACCCAGCGCGTGATGCGCTTGGGGTTCGGAAGAAACTTGCGCACCGGGTCTTCGGCATTGATGCGCATCTCGATAGCGTGGCCGGTCCAGGTCACATCTTCCTGCTTGAAGCTCAGCTCCAAGCCTGCCGCGATCCGAATCTGCTCCTTCACGATGTCGATTCCTGTCACGGCTTCGGTGATCGGATGCTCGACCTGGAGTCGGGCGTTAACCTCAAGGAAGTAAAAATTCCCGTCATTGAAGATGAACTCCACCGTCCCCGCGTTGACGTAGCCCGCCGCCTTGGCGGCGCGGATGGCGGCGTCGCCCATCGCCGCGCGGAGGGCGGCGGTAACAGCCGGTGACGGCGTCTCCTCCATGATCTTCTGGTGCCGGCGCTGGATCGAGCATTCGCGCTCGCCAAGGTGGACAGCGTTGCCGTGGCTGTCGCAAACGACCTGGATCTCGATGTGGCGCGGCTTGCGGATGTAGCGTTCGATGTAGACGGTCGGATCGCCAAAGGCTGAGCGCGCGGCCTGGGCGCTGCTTTCGATCGCGGCGGCCAGCTCCCGCTCTGATTCGACGACCTTCATTCCGATGCCTCCGCCGCCGCCAGACGGCTTGACCATGACGGGAAAGCCGATCGCCTGGGCGGCGGCAACCGCGGCAGCCGGATCGACCGCGCCGCTGCCTGGAGTGACAGGCACGCCGTGATCGGCGGCAAGCTGGCGCGCGGCGAGCTTGGAGCTCAGCGCGCGCATCGCGGAGGCCGGAGGTCCGATGAAGCGGATGCCCGCGGCTTCGCACGCTTCCGGAAACGCCGCCTTCTCGGAGAGAAACCCGTAGCCCGGATGAATCGCGTCAGCGCCGCAGTCATGGGCAACCTTGACGATCCGGTCCAGCTGCAGGTAGGACTCGCTCGGAGGCGCCCCGCCGATGTGGTGCGCTTCGTCCGCGTAGCGCACATGTATGGCGTTGCGGTCCGCGTCGGAGTAGACCGCCGCCGTGGCGATGCCCAGCTCGCGGCAGGCCCGCATGACGCGGATGGCGATCTCGCCCCGATTGGCGATTAGCACCTTGTCGAAGAGCTTTCTCTTGATCAACCCACGGCCAGAAGCGGTTGGTTGGGGCTGACGACATCGCCTTCTTTAACGTAAACGTGACTGACCCGCCCGGCAACTGTGGTGACGATGTCGTTTTGCATCTTCATCGCCTCGAGCACTGCGACCACGTCGCCCAGCTTCACGTCGTCGCCCGGCTTGACGGGGAGCTTGACGATCAGCCCCTGCATCGGCGCGATCACCGTGCCTTCGCCGGCCCTCGGAGGTGCCGCCGCGGTGGCGGCCGCCGCGCCCGATTCAGCAGCGGATGTCATGACGGTCATCCCCGCGCCGCTCACGCGCACCTTGAACACCTCGCCCTCCACCTCGACATCAAACTCCGCAGACGTGGCCGCGGCGGGCGGCGGGGGGTCCGCAGGTTCCTCCGCGGCAGGGGGTGATGGCGCCGCCGCAATTGTGGCCGGCTCTGGTTTCGATCCTTCGCTCCCCTTCGGCTGAGGGCCGCGGAAATAGTCCTGCGCGAGGCTCGGGAACATCAGGTGGATGAGCACGTTGTCGTCACTGGGTTCGAAACCGAGCTTGCGGATCTGCTGCCGTGCGAGTCCGACCTGGGGTTCGAGCAGGTCCGCGGGCCGGATCGTGATCGGCTCCTCGCGACCGAGGACGAGACGCCGCAGCTCAGGGTCGGCCGGCACCGGCGGCCGTCCATACAGTCCCTGAAGGTAGTCCTTCAATTCCTGCGTCACCGTCGCGTAGCGGTCGCCGCCGATGACGTTGTACACGGCCTGTGCCGCGATCATCTGCCGGATCGGAGCCACCAGCGGTGGGTAACCCAGATCGCGTCGCACGCGGTTGGCCTCTTCCAGCACCTCCGCGAGCTGGGTGCCCGCCTTATGGCCTTCAAGCTGGTGATAGATGTCCTCGAGCATCTGGCCCGGCATCTGGTAGCGCAGGATGCTGGCGTCGACGCGGTCGGCGAACGGGCTCAGGTGCTCGATGTGCCTGTGCTTCAGCTCCTCCACGTCGTGCTGGACTTCCCACATGGTGTCGAGGTTCAGACCGGTGTCGTACTCACCGCCGGCCAGGGCCGCGACCACGCTTTCGGCGGCGGGCTGCGACGTGCCCCAGGCAAGAGGCGAGATGGCGACGTCGAGCACCTCCGCTCCCGCTTCGACCCCGGCCATGTAGGCCATGGGGGCCATGCCGCTCGAGCAGTGCGAGTGGATGTCGATCGGGACCTTCGCCACCTGCTTGAGCGCGGTCACCAGTTCCCATGTGGCCTGTGGGCTGAGCAGGCCTGACGTGTCTTTGATCACGATCTCGTGGCATCCCATGTTGACCAGGCCCTTGGCGAGCGAGCCCCAGAGCTCGAGGTTGTGGGCAGGAGAGACGGCGTAGCTAAGCGCTCCCTGCACTTTTTTCTTGGCCTTCAGGGCCGCCCCGATGGCGGATTCCATGTTGCGCAGGTCGTTGAGGGGATCGAAGACCCGAAACACATCGACGCCGCATTTCGCCGAGTGCTTGATGAAGAGCTCGACGGCATCATCGGCGAAGTTCCGCTTGGCGACGAGGTTCTGCCCGCGGATCAGAGCCTGAATCGGCGTGTTCGGAGTGGCCTTGTTCAGCTTTCGCACGAATTCCCACGGATCCTCGTGGGCGCGCAGCTGCGTTTCGAATGTCGCGCCGCCGAACGCTTCCATCGCAACAAAACCGATGGCGTCCATCTTCGCGGCGATGGGGATGATCTCGTCACTTCTCAGATTTCCGCCGAGCAGCGACTGCTGCGCATCACGAAATGTCGTATCGACGAGCCTGACGCGCGCATTCTTCTTGGCCATCAGCGGGACACTGTCATTTCGCGAGGGCCGCGCGCTTTTCGGCGTGACGGCGTTCGATGCCTGGGTCGCCTAGACCGAGGATTCGCGCCGCAAGCCACGCCGCGTTCTTGGCCCCCGCTTCGCCGATGGCCACTGTGGCGACCGGAATGCCGGCGGGCATCTGCACGATTGAGTAAAGCGAGTCAACGCCTCCCAGATGCTGGGTCGGCACGGGGACCCCGATCACCGGGAGGTCCGTCCATGCGGCGACGACGCCGGGCAGATGGGCGGCTCCCCCTGCCGCGGCAATCACGACTTTGAGCCCGCGCTCGCGCGCCGATGAGGCCCACTCCATGACCCCTTTAGGGTTGCGATGCGCGGAGCAGACCTTGAGCTCGTGCTCGAGGCCAAGCTCTTCGAGCACTTTGACGCACGACTCCATCAATGGCAGGTCGGACTTGGAGCCGAGGATGACGCCGACTACTGGGCTCAACTAAACCGCCTCCCGAGGAGGCCGCCGAGGGATTGCCGTCGGATCTTTGGCCCCCAGTCGGCGCATCTGCGTTGCCGGCACCTGCGCTACTCGCTCACTCATCAACGGATGCGCTCGCTGCGTTGCTCAGCGCCTCCTAGCATCTGCACCAACTGGATGGCCAAATCTCTCGATGTCACCCCTCATCGGCCTCCTTAGCTATGTCAGATCGAAAGAAAGCCCCCTGGAATCGTACCTGCCGAGCCCCGGCGAGCGCCTTTTCCCGCGCCTGCGCCACCGTATCGCCGAGCGCTACCGAGGTCACGACGCGGCCGCCATCGGTCACCAATCCCCTGCCTGGCTCGAATCGAGTGCCGGCGTGGAAGATCAGCGCGCCCGGGGGGATCTCGGCCAGGCCGCGGATCTGAAGACCCAGCTTGACCGCCAAGTCGTCGGGATAGTTCTCGGAGGCGACGACCACGCCGACGCATGGCTGCTGGTTCCAGCTCAGGTCCGGGAAGTCCGCCAAGGTTCCTTTTGCGGTCGCGAGCGCCATGGCGACGAAGTCGGTTTTCAATCGCGGCAATATGACTTGCGCCTCCGGGTCGCCGAAGCGGGCGTTGAACTCGAGGGCGCGGATTCCGTCACTGGTGAGCATCAGGCCGGCATAAAGGACGCCTCGGAACTCATCGCCTCCGGCAGCGAGCTCCTTGACCGCGGGGCGAATGATGCGGTCCACCACCTCTCGCACGACATCGTCGTCCACTGATTTCGGCGGCGAATAAGCACCCATCCCTCCTGTGTTGGGGCCGGTGTCGCCTTCGTGAGCACGCTTGAAGTCGCGCGCCGGCGCAAGCACGACGACTTCGGTTCCATCGGTGATCGCCATGACCGAAAGCTCAGGGCCGGCAAGAAGCTCTTCGACCACGACGGTGGCGCCGCTGCGGCCGAAGCGGCTCTCGACCAACATCGCGTTGATGGCGGCGTCCGACTCTTCGACCCCAATGCAGACGATCACGCCTTTGCCTCTCGCCAGGCCATCGGCTTTGACGGCGACGCGGCCGCCGCGCTCTTTCGCCCATGCCCTCGCCGGCGCCGGCTGCGTGAAAACCTCGAAATCGGCGGTCGGGATGCCGGCTCGCTTCATGAGCGCCTTGGCAAAAGACTTACTTGATTCGATGCGTCCAGCGCTGCGATTCGGACCGAACACGTTGAAACCCGCGCTGCGCAATGCATCGCCCACGCCTGCGTCAACCGCCGCCTCCGGGCCCAGGATCACGAGTCCGAGCCGTTCGCGCTTGGCGAAGTCGACGATGCGGACCACGTCAGCTGCGCCAATTGGAACATTGCGCGCCATCCCGCCGGTACCGCCGTTGCCGGGAGCGCAGTAGACGCGTTCGACGAGGTCGGACTGCACGCACTTCCACACAAGCGCATGCTCTCGAGCTCCCGAGCCGACGACCAGAACCTTCAACGCCGCGTCATTGGAGCACGAACGGGATCAGCCGAGAGTCATTCCCACTCGATAGTGCCGGGCGGTTTGCTCGTGATATCGAGGACGACCCGGTTGACACCCTTGACCTCGTTGACGATCCGGTTGCTGATCCGCGCCAGGACTTCATATGGCACGCGAGCCCAGTCGGCGGTCATGGCATCCTCGCTTGTCACGACCCGGACCGCAACCACATTCGCGTACGTCCGGAAGTCGCCCATCACGCCGACAGTTTCGAGGGGCGTGAGCACGGCGAACGACTGCCATACCTGCCTGTACAGGCCGTTGCGCTTAATCTCGTCCACGACGACCCAATCGGCGTTGCGCAAAATCTCAAGTCGCTCGGCGGTCACCTCGCCAAGGCAGCGAATCGACAAGCCCGGGCCCGGGAACGGCTGACGGTAGACCATCTCCTCAGGCATGCCGAGCTCGAGACCGACCGCGCGCACCTCGTCCTTGAAGAGGTAGCGCAAGGGCTCGATCAGCTGGAACCGCAGGCCTGGCGGGAGGCCGCCGACGTTGTGGTGCGTCTTGATCTTGGCCGCGGTCGCCGAGACGTCCGGCGCAGTCGACTCGATGACATCCGGGTAGAGCGTGCCCTGGGCGAGGAAATCGATGCGCCCGAGGCTCGTCGCCTCTGTCTCGAAGACGGAGATGAACTCGCGACCAACGACCCGGCGCTTCTGCT
Source organism: Candidatus Dormiibacterota bacterium (assembly GCA_030854855.1). Taxonomy (GTDB): domain Bacteria; phylum Chloroflexota; class Dormibacteria; order Dormibacterales; family Dormibacteraceae; genus Palsa-870. The sequence continues at coordinate 2,196 of JALYSJ010000075.1, read as the reverse complement.
CGGGGTCGATCACGCCACGCAGCGCCTCCAAAAACCGGTCCGTGGCGTCGACATAGCGGATGTCCATGTCGAGGTTTCCGTGCATCACGGCGAGAACGCGCTCGGGCTCCTCCTTGCGGAGCAATCCGTTGTTGACAAAAACGCAAGTCAGCTGGTCGCCGATGGCGCGGTGGACCAGGGTCGCGGCCACCGCGGAGTCCACACCGCCGGACAGGGCGCAGATCACGCGCCCATCGCCGACCTGGGCGCGAATGCTCTCGGTGGCTTCGGCGATGAACGATCCCGCCGTCCAGGATGCGTCGCAGTGGCAGATTCCGTACAGGAAGTTGCGCAGCACCTCGCGACCGCTGGGGGTGTGCACCACCTCCGGATGGAACTGGATTCCAAAGATGCCGTGGTCGTTGGTGAATGCGGCGACCGGCGAGTTGCCGCTCGAAGCCAGAGAGTGAAAGCCGGGCGGGAGCTCGCTGACGTGATCGCCGTGGCTCATCCAGACCGGGAGCTCATCGTTGAGGCCCTTGAAAAGTCCATTTGGCTCGCGCACCGCCAGGAGAGCCGGTCCGTATTCGCGTGCATGTCCTGGATCGACCTTGCCGCCGAGGTGGTGGGCGATCAGCTGCATGCCGTAGCAGATGCCGAGCACCGGGATTCCAGAGCGCAATGCCTCGGGGTCCACCTGCGGGGCGCCCGGTTCGTAAACGCTCGCCGGCCCGCCGCTGAGAATCAGCCCCACCGGCGCCCGCGTCTTCAGCTCTGACCATGGCGTCGTCCCGGGCACGAGCTCGCAGTAGACCTTCGCCTCGCGAACGCGCCGCGCGATCAGCTGGCTGAACTGGGATCCGAAATCGAGAACGAGCACCGTTTGCTGGTTCTTCAGAGGATCGACACCTCGCCGCAGCCCGCCCTTGACTTCTTCGCGGTTTTGGGCGGCCGCTGGGGTCCGGCTCAGCTCAGCTCTTCCCCATACCCACGTGCTGGGCTTGCTGGAACACCTTGCCCTCGGAGGTGATCGCGGGGGCGATGACCATCTCTACGTGCTGGAACTCTGGGATGTCGCGGGCGCCGCACACACCGAGTGCAGACCGCAGCGCCCCGGCGAAGTTCTGCGTGCCGTCATCGACGCGCGCCGGCCCAAGCAGGATCTCCTGGAGGGTCGCCTTAGTCCCGATGTGGATGCGGGTACCCCGGGGAAGGTTGGGGTCGGGTGTGGCCATCCCCCAGTTGAAACCCTTCGACGCCGACTCCTCGGCGCCGGCGAGCGGTGTGCCGATCATCACGGCGTCAGCGCCAGACGCGAATGCCTTGCAGACATCGGCGCCAATTCGCATGCCGCCGTCCGTGATGACCGCAACCCGCATGCCGCCACGGCGCATGTACTCGTCGCGGGCGGCGGCAACGTCAGCGGTAGCCGTCACCTGCGGCACGCCGACCCCGAGAACCCCACGCGTGGTGCACGCGGCGCCGGGCCCAACTCCCACCAGGATGCCGGCGATGCCGGTCTCCATCAGCTCCAACGCTGTCTCGTAGTGGACGCAGTTGCCGACGACGACGGGGATGGCGCAGGCGCGGACCAGCTTCTCGAAGGAAAGCTGGTGATAGGAGCGAGACGAGTGACGCGCGGTCAGGACCGTCCCCTGCACGACGAGCACATCCGCACCCGCCTTCTGAACCACCTCGGCGCGTTCCTCGGCACGTGCCGGGATTGTCGACACTGCACACGCCACGCCTGCAGCCTTGATCGCGTTGATGCGCTCGGCGATCAGCTTCGGCTTGACCGGCTCGCGGTATACCTCTTTGAGGACCGCGTTGATCTGAGACTTGTCCGTCTCGGCGATCCGCTTGATGATCGGGGCCGAATCCTCGTATCGCGTATGGACTCCGTCGAGGTTCAGGACAGCGACTCCGCCGAGCTTTCCCATCGCGATGGCGAAGTCAACGTCGACCACTCCGTCCATGGCTGAGCCCCAGATTGGAATCGGTAGCTTGAAGTGGTCGCCCATCGAAAAAGAGATATCGACCTCTTCGGGATTGAGGGTGACGCCGCCAGGCACGAGGGAGACTTCGTCGAATCCGTAAGACCGTCGAGCCCGCCGGCCGATCCCTATCTCGAGGCCAGACTGCTCCCCGGGTGTAACTCCGCGGGTTTCGAGCCGGCTCTGGTTCAGGGTGTGTTTACTCCAATGGTGGCGGGGTTCA
>JALYSJ010000070.1 GCA_030854855.1 Candidatus Dormiibacterota bacterium | reverse complement strand
GCCGCCCGAGCGAAGTCAGGTCCGTCCTTGGCCTGGCGGACCGCGTGGGTGGCGCAGGCGATCAGCACGTCAAATCCGTGGGTGCGAGCTCGAGCGACGACCGAGCGGAGGGCGCGGATCGCGGGTTGCGCCCGCGCGCCGATGAGGCCCGTGCGCGAGACCTGCGCCCCGAGCTCAGGCATCTCGACGTAGTGCGCGACGTCTTCTAGCTTGCCCCGGACAACGGCGGCCACCAGCGCGTGCACGGTGTTGCTCCCTATGTCGACCGCGGCGAGGCGCATCAATGCGTCACTCAGTGTCCCGCACCAGAGGTCCGCAGCATATTCGCGGCATCGGCGGCCGGAGCCAAGGAGACGACGAGCACGCGAGGGAGCGCATCGCGTAGATGCGTGACTGAGCGCGCGCAGGAGGCGACGCCGGCTTCAGCGCCCCCCGGGGTCCTCGCGAAATCGCAGATTTCGTGGGGTGGGTTGGCGCCCGGCCGCCTAGGCCAGCGAAGATGCAAGGAACTTCCGGGTCGGGCCACTTAGTGGGCTTCCGCCTCCGCCGATTTCTTGTAGTCCGCCTCGTTCAGCAGATCCGCCGGGAGGTCGCCGGCCAGCTCCAGCTTCAAGATCCACCCATCCCCGTAGGGATCGGAGTTCACGAGCTCCGGATTGGCGGTCAGCTTGTCGTTGACGGCGGTGATTTTCCCGGGCACCGGGGCGTAGAGGTCGCTTGCGGCCTTGACCGACTCGATGACCCCGAAGCTCTCGCGCACTGCAAGCTTCCTGCCGACTGCCGGCAGCTCGAGGAAGACGACGTCGCCCAGCTGCGATTGGGCGAAGTCGGTGATCCCAACGGTGACGGTCTTACCGTCGACGGTGACCCACTCGTGCGTCTTCGTGTAGCGACGGTCAGCCATTCGATCCTCCCTCTCGCTGAATGCGGTAGCCGGTCAAGACTTGGCCGGGGCGACCGCCGATCGCGCCGAGCCCCGATAGAAGGGAAGCTTCACCACCTGAGCCGGGGCTTCTCGACCTCGAACCTCGACCGTGACTTGCTCTCCGACTCGCAATGATGGGACTTCCACGAGCGCGAGCGCGATCGGGTGGCCGAGGAAGAAGGAGTGAGTGCCGCTCGTGACGACTCCGGCGCGTTGACCTTCGCGGCTGACGGGCGCGCCATGCCGCGGAATGCTTCCTGCCTCTGTTTTGAGACCGACGAGGTTGCGCCCTGGCCCACGCTCCTTCACCCTGGCGAGGGCGTCTCGGCCGATGAAGTCGCCCTTGCCAAGCTTCACCGTCCAGCCGAGGCCGGCTTCGTACGGATTGACGGTCTCGTCCATGTCGTTGCCGTAGAGACGCAGGGCGGCCTCCAGGCGAGTGGCGTCACGTGCGCCGAGGCCCGCCGGCAATACCCCCTCCCCCTTGCCGTGCGCCAGGATGGCGTCCCACACGTCGCCGACCCGGCCCGACTCGATGAAGAGCTCGAAGCCGTCCTCGCCCGTATACCCGGTGCGCGAGATGAGCGCTGACACGCCGGCGACCTTGCCTCGCTGAAAGCCGAAGTAAGGGATGGCCTCGGTTTCGGAGGAGCCGCTGGGAAGGAGCTCGTGGGCGCGCGGGCCCTGGAACGCGATCAGGCTCAGGTCTTTGGTGTGATCTTCCATCGACACGCCTGCCGGCAGGTGCTTGCGCATCCACAGGCTGTCCTTCTCCCTGTTCGCCGCGTTGACGACGACGAGGAATCGATCCTTGGCCTCGCGATAGATGATGAAGTCGTCGATGACGCCGCCGTCTTCCTTGCACATGAGCGTGTACACGGAGTGGCCGGGAGCGATTGGCGCAAGGTCGTTGGTCACCACCCCCTGGAGGTAGGCCTCCGCGCCGGCGCCCTCGAACACCAACCTGCCCATATGAGATACGTCGAAAAGGCCGGCCGCCTTGCGGACCGCGAAATGCTCGTCGCGAATGGATGTGTACTGCTGCGGAAGCTCCCAGCCGCCGAAGTCGACCATGCGGCCACCCAGCGCGACATGGCGGTCGTATAGAGGTGTCCGCTGCGGCGCGCTAGCTGTCAAGCCCAGATCGCTCATCGGCGTCGAAGTCGATATCTGCCGGGTCGATGAACGCGAGCATCTCCTCGTCGTGGCGGCGCCGCGCCTCCGCCACCACCTGCGCGACGTAGCGGGTTCGCTCGACTGTCCATTCGAGCTTCTCCGCGAGCTCGGCCTCGGTCGGGTGCCGGCGAAGCTCGTGGCGCGATACCAGCAGCGCGCGCTCGTAGTCGGTGGCCGCCGCGATCAGCAGCTCCTCTTCACGAACGGCAGCCGCCTCCGCCTCGATGGCGACGTCCATCTGCGCCTCGACGCGCAGCTCCGCGAACTTGACGAAGTCGACCTCGCCGCTCTTGGCGAAGGACCGCACGGCCTCGACGAGTCCAATCGATCCTTCCTGGACAAGGTCCGTCAGGGAGAGGCGCTGCTCGCCTCGCGATTCGGCGATACGAACGACCAGGTCGAGGTTGGCGGCCACGAGGCGGTCCTGGCTGTCCTTGTCGCCGCGACCGGCCTGGTGCAGAAGTCGCTCCTGCTCGCCACCGCTGACGGGCTTGGTGGAACGGGCGGTGGCCTTCAGCTCGCTGAGGGCTTCTTCGTCTCCGTCGGCCATGTGATGGCGCGCGGCGGCGTCCTGGCTGTGAGTCTCCCCCATCGCGAAGATTTTACGACGCACCCAAAAGGTGCCTCCCGAGGGCCCTCGAGCTGGCTGATGTTCCACGTTTTACACAGCATGGCGCGCGGCGGGTCGCCATACTCGGGGCATGCGCCGATGGTCAGCGCTGAAGCTCGGCTTCCTGCTGTTCGCCTTGGCTGCCGCGCTCCCAATTCATGCGTCCGCCGGAGCTCCGCAGGTCGAAAGGGCCGACCTCGTCGGCGAGATCAACTCGATCATGGCCGCTTACATCGACAGGGCGGTGAGCCGGGCCGGCGCGGACCGGGCCGACGCCCTTCTGGTGGTGATCAACACGCCGGGCGGCATCTCCACCTCGATGGACGAGATCGTCACGAGTCTCCTGAACTCGAAGGTGCCGGTGATCGCCTATGTCTATCCGAGCGGCGCGCGCGCGGCCTCCGCCGGACTCTTCGTCGCGCAGGCAGCGGACATCCTGGCCATGGCGCCCGGGACCAACATCGGGTCGGCGCATCCGATCCAGGCCACCGGCGCCAACCTGGCTGGCGATCTTGGCGCCAAGGTCCTCAACGACGCAGTGACGCGAGTGCGCAACCTCGCGAGCATGCACGGGCGCAACGCGGATTGGGCCGAGGAGGCGGTGCGCAACAGCGTGAACATCAACGCCGAAGAAGCCGTTCGGATCCATGTCGCGGATCGCGAAGCGTCCAACCCTGACCAACTGATGAAAGCGATCGACGGGCTATCCGTCCCGCGACCGAGCGGCGCGCTCCTGCTGCGTACGGCCGGCGCGCAGATCACCGACATGCCAATGCCGTTCTGGCAGGTCTTCCTCAACGCCTTGATCGACCCCACAATCGCGGCACTTTTGATCATCGTCGCCGGCTACGGGATCATCACCGAGCTCCAGACGCCAGGGGCGATCCTGCCGGGAGTCATCGGAGGGTTGGCGGCTATCCTCGCCATCGTCTCCCTCGCCAACCTGCCGGTGAACATCGCGGGCGCGTTGCTGATGCTGCTCGCGTTGATCCTCTTCATCGCCGACCTCCAGGTAAGCACGCACGGGATCCTCAGCGTGGGCGGAGTGGTCGCGCTCATCCTGGGGATGGCATTCCTCGTCGATACCGGGCCGATCGGCCTCGGCGTCAACCCGTTCGTCGTGCTAGGCACTGCAGCGCTGACGGCCTTCTTCTTCGTCGTCTTCATCCGCAAGCTGGTGCAGGCTCGACGGGCGCCGGTCTTCGTCGGAGTCGAAAGTCTCATCGGCGCGACGGGCGAGGCGCGCGAAGAACTCGCGCCCGAAGGTCTAGTCTTTGTGGCAGGTGCGCTCTGGAAGGCCGTCGCAACAGCCGACCCGATCCATGCCGGGTCGTCGGTTCGCGTGGTCGGACGTGATGGTCTCCAGCTGAAAGTGGTCGCCGGTGAGAACGATATGAGCAGCGCGGCTGAGGAGAAGAAATAGTGTTTCCGGGTCTAACCGTCCTGGCTGTGATCGTCGTCCTGGCCGTCGTCGTCGCGTTTTCCAGCTTGAGAATCGCCAACGAATACGAGCGCGGAGTGGTGTTCCGCCTCGGCCGGCTCATCGCTCTGAGAGGCCCCGGGCTGTTTTTCATCATCCCGTTCGGAGTCGACAGGCTCGTCAGGATCGACCTGCGCGTCATTACCCTCGAAGTCCCGCCGCAGGAAGTCATCACGAACGACAACGTGACCGCGAAGGTGAATGCGGTCATCTACTTCCAAGTCATCGACGCGCGCAAGGCGGTGACCCAGGTCCTCAATTACATCAACGCGACATCTCAGATCGCGCAGACGACCCTTAGAGCCGCGCTCGGCCAGGCAACCCTCGATGAGCTGCTGGCCAATCGAGAGAAGATCAACCAGAACCTGCAGAAGATCATCGACGAGCAGACCGAGCCTTGGGGAATCAAGGTCGCAGTCGTGGAGATCAAGGACGTGGAGCTGCCCAGCACAATGCAGCGCGCGATGGCCAAGCAGGCGGAGGCGGAGCGGGAGAAGCGCGCCAAGATCATCAACGCGGACGGCGAATTTCAGGCCGCGCAGACGCTGGCCAACGCCGCCGCTGTCATCTCGTCGCAGCAAGGTGCGCTCCAGCTGCGATTCCTCCAGACCATGGTCGAGATCGGCTCGGAGAAGAACACGACCATCCTGCTGCCCTTCCCAATCGAGCTCATCCGGCCTTTTATCGACCTGCCGGGCTCCAAGTCAAGCTGAGCTGACAACCTGATCCTCGACGCGGCGGCGGTCTTCGTGGCCGGGCTCTTTCCGGTGCCGCTCATCTTTGTCGCC
>JALYSJ010000037.1 GCA_030854855.1 Candidatus Dormiibacterota bacterium | reverse complement strand
CTGGAACCGCAAGCCCCGACGACCAAGGCTACGGCCAGCCAACTGACCAGGTGTAACCGCTTCATGTGATCCTCCCCCGAAGAAAACCGCCCTTGAGTGGTGCTTACCGTACCAAACCTGACCCGAGGCTACGCCTGCAAGCGCTTGACCAGGCGGGGTATGTCGAGCTTGGGCTGCGGGTACTGCGGGTCCATCTCGTCCAGCGTTTCGAGAAGAATCCGCGAGACTGCCCAGTTGCGGTAGTCCTTGTTGTTGGCCGGGATTACATACCAGGGCGCCTGTGGCGTTGAGCAACGCGTGATGGCCATGCCGTAGGCGCTCTGGTATTCGTCCCAGTAAGCCCTCTCGTCGATGTCGTGTTCGCTGAACTTCCACCGCTTGTTCGGGTCTTTCAGTCGCTCAAGAAGTCGGTTCCGCTGCTCGTCGTACGAGATTTGGAGGCAGAACTTGATCACCTTGGTCTTGCTTCTGACCAGGTCTCGCTCAAACTGGTTGATCAACCCATAGCGTCGCCGGATGACGTCAGGTTCGGCCAGTTTGTGAACGCGAGCGATCAGAACGTCTTCGTATTGCGAGCGATTGAAGATGCCGACGCTGCCGGGAACTGGAAGGTGTTTGCGGATCCGCCACAGGAAGCCGTGTCGCTTTTCCTCCGGAGTCGGGGCTTTGAATGTTGTGATCTGAACGCCCTGGGGGTTCAGGTTCCCGATCACATGCGTGATGGTCCCGTCCTTGCCGCTGGTGTCCATGCCCTGAAGCACGATCAGCAGAGACCTCTTTTTCTCGGCGTAGAGCCGCTCCTCGAGCTCGAACAGCGCCTTGTGATGCTTCTTAAGGTCTTTGAGCGCGCGCTTGGGATTCTTCAGTCCGGGCGTCGAGTCAGGGTCCCATTCCGCCATCCGGACGGTGCCGTCCCGCGGTTCGGCGCGGAGCAGGTCGCGCAACTGCTTCTTGGCCACTACCCCGAGTTTAGGGCCTGTGTCTACTAGGTCAGCTCTACCGGTACGACATCAAGCGTGATCAAGTGATCGCCGCGGAGTATCTCGAGCGAGACCTTGGATCCGATGCGTGCCTCGACCATCAGCCGCTGCAGGTCGCCCGCCTTCGCGACCGCGTTGCCGGCTATCGACACGATGATGTCGCCGCTCTGCAATGCCGCGCCCGCGGCCGGGCTGCCACTGACGACCTCTTGCACTTCCACACCTGCCTTCCGCCCGAGCTTTTTCGCCAGCGCCGGAGGCAGGGCGCGAGTGCCGCCGGCAATCCCCAGATACGCGCGGCGCACGCGGCCGTTGCGCATCAATGCTGAAAGGATCGCCTCGGTCGTCCCGTTCATTGGCACCGCCAACCCAAGACCCATGCCGGCGACTGCAGTGTTCACACCGATGAGGCGACCCTGCCAGTCAGCCAGCGCGCCACCTGAGTTTCCCGGGTTGAGCGCGGCGTCCGTCTGGATCACATCCTCGATGAACCGCCGATGCCCGTTGCCGTCGGCGGTCGCCAGCGAGCGGCCTAACCCACTGACGACCCCCGACGTGACGGACCCGGAGAAGCCGAGAGGATTGCCGACGGCGACGACGAGCTGACCGACGCGGAGCTGATCCGCGTTGCCGATCCGGAGTGGCTCGCGCGTAGCTCCCCTTGCGCGCGCGACGGCGAGGTCCGAGAGGGGGTCCGCGCCGACCACGTCCACGTCGTATTCGCTGCCATCCAGGAACGAAGCGCTCGCGGAACCGCCCTGCGCAACGACGTGGGCGGAGGTGACCAGGAAGCCGTCGGGCGTGATGACGACTGCCGAGCCGGCGCCTCCTCGCCCAGCGCGCCCGACCCTCAAGCTTGCGACCGCGGGAAGGACCAGCTCCGCGACCGTGGTAACGACGGTTGAGTAAGCATCGAGGGCGGCGATTTCAGCGGGGCTCGCGGTGGCTTGTTCCATGGTATTACAAGATTACCAAGCAGCAGATTTGAAAATTCCGTCAGCGGCAGCTAGGCGGGATAGACGGACACGTCGGTCGCCTTGAACGCGACCCAGACAGCGACGCCTGTGCGCAAGCCAAGCTGATGAACCGCTGCACGTGTGACCTCCGCAACCAGCGGGACCGCGCTCTTAACCCGCACGCGCGCGCGGTCGCCATTGAGGTCGATGTCTTCCACCTCTCCCAGCCACACGTTCCGTGGGGTTCCCTCCGGACGCGAGAGGTAAAGGGCCACGGCTCGAGGGTGGATAACGGCGAAGACGTTGCCGTCGCCGGCGTCAGGAGCCGCCACCGATGCTCCACCCGTGAGCTCGACGCGGTCGCCTCGTGCCCTGCCGCGAATCAGGTTGACGCCGGCGAGGTCGGCGACGAAACGCGAGCGCGGCCGGGCAGTCACCTCATCGGGTCTTCCGGTCTGGACAATCTTTCCGTTTTCCAGAACCACAAGCCGGTCGGCCAGGGCGATCGCCTCCAGGGGGTCGTGGGTGACGATCAGCCGCACGCCGCCAAACGAGGCGAGCTGACGCGACAGCTCGCGCCGGACCTCGGCGCGAACGGTGACGTCCAAGGCCGCCAACGGTTCGTCGAGGAGCAGCAATCGTGGCTCGGTCGCGAGCGTCCGGAGGAGTGCCACGCGCTGCGCCTGGCCGCCTGAAAGCTCGCGGGGCATGGATCCGGCCTTGCCAGCGAGGCCCGCCCGCTCGAGCCATCGGAGCGCGGCCTGCTTCGCGTCAGGCTTGCGCTGCGCCTGTAACCCGAAGGCGATGTTGTCGAGCACGTTCAGATGCGGGAACAGGACGTGGTCCTGAAACACCAGTCCCACGTGGCGCTTCTCAGTCGGCACTCGCACGCGCTGCGCCGAGTCCTCCAGAACCTCACCGGCGAGCTCGACGCGGCCGTCAATCTGGACGAGCCCCGCGAGCGCTCGAAGCAACGTGGTCTTGCCGGCGCCGTTGGGCCCAAGCACCGCGACGGTCTCCCCTGCGTCGACCTCCAGCTCGACATCGAGCGCAAAGCCGTCGCGGCGGATCTTGATCCGAGCCTTGAGGCTCAAAGCGCACCCAGCCACCGGTCGCGCATGCCGACAAGGATCGCCAGTGAGACGGCGAGGAGGATGAGGCTGAGAACGATCGCGGACTCAGGGCGCGTTTCGAGGGCTACATAGACGGCGATGGGAACCGTCTGCGTCCGGCCCGGAAAATTCCCGGCGAATGTGATGGTGGCCCCGAACTCGCCAAGGGCGCGTGCCCAGCAGAGCACCGCGCCCGAGAAGATCGCCGGCCGCACCAGGGGCAGCGTCACCCTTATGAAAACCATCCAGCCGCGAGCTCCGAGCGCCCTGGCCGCTTCCTCGTAGCGTGGATCGAGAGCTCGTAGGCCGGCTTCGACCGCAATCACCAGAAAGGGCATGGCGACAAACGTCTCTGCCATCACCGCGGCGGCGGTGGTGAAGGGGATCTGGATTCCGAAGGCCTGGTAGAGGAGCGAACCCACAAGCCCGCGGCGCCCGAAGGCGAGCAGCAGGGCGACTCCGCCAACCACTGGTGGAAGCACCATTGGCAGCGTCGTCAGCGCTCGCATTACGTTTCGGAGGTTCCCGCTCGTTTTGGAAAGAACCAGGGCTAGCGGGATGCCGAGCACGAGCGCGATGGCGGTCGCCGCGAGCGAGCAGAACAGCGATAGCCCGAGAGCGGTCGCCGTTTCGGGTGCGATTAGCGCAGGGCCGACCTGGTCCCACGGCGCCCGGACGACGAGCCCGACGAGAGGGAGGAGGAAGAGGAGAAGTCCGATCGCCGCCAATGCTGTGAGCAGCCGCGGAACCCGCGCCCGGCTCACACCTTTTCGAAACCGGCGCTAGCGAGGATCGCCTGCCCTTGTGATGAGAGGACGAACGAGATGAACATGTCAGCGGCCGGGCGGTGGCTCAGGCTCGCAATGAGGTAGTCCGCGATGACGTTCTGGCTGTCGGGAATCGGGACTCCATCGACGTGGCCGCTGGTCACGACGTCGCTGACGTAGACGATTCCGGCATCGGCTTCGCCGAGGGCAACCTTGCTCAGCACGCCCGTCACCTGCAGCTCGAGACTGGCCGGATGCACCGTGACGCCCGCTTTGCTCAGCGCTTGCTGGGCGTACTTGCCCGCCGGCACCGAGGGGTCGGCCAGCACGACGACCAGGCCGTTACGCGCGAGGTCGGCGAGGGAGTGGATGCCCTTGGGGTTGCCTTTGGCGAGCGCGATCTCGAGCCGGTTGTGGGCAAATGTCTGCGGAGAATCCGCGAGAAGTCCAGCGTCCTGCACCGTCTTCATGTGGGCGCTGTCCGCGGAGGCGAAGACATCACCCTGCGCACCCTGCGTGAGCTGGGCAGTGAGCGTTTGGGTGCCGGCGTAGTTGAACCTTGCGTCCAC
>JALYSJ010000035.1 GCA_030854855.1 Candidatus Dormiibacterota bacterium | reverse complement strand
TCCAGCACGCACCGATTGGGCAGCTGCTGTCGCGATACGGATCGGGAATGATCGTGGTGCATAGGGCTGAGCTCCACTCAGCTTTGCTTGCCGCCCTCGGCGAAGGCTGCATTCGGCTCGGGAGTGAGGTGACAGGCTTCACCCAGGCCGACCGCGGAGTGACCGTCCGCACGACTAACGGTGAGGAGGAGAGCTGCGACCTGCTGATCGGAGCCGACGGCATTCGCTCACCCGTGCGCCGTCAGCTGGCCGGCGATGGCGACCCCATGTATGCGGGCTTTACGGCCTGGCGGGGTGAGATCCAAGCTGGCCGGCTCGAAGTGGAAGCCGGGGTCGGCCGCAACTGGTGGGGCCGCGGTGGCGAGTTCCTCAGTTTTCCGCTAACCGACGGGCGAATCTATTGGGCCGGGACGGCCAATGCGCCGAGGTCCGGCCGCGCCGGTCCCGGCGGCCACAAACAAGACGTTCTCGAACGCTTCAGCGGCTGGGACGATCAGGTCCTGACGATCGTCAACGCGACCAACGCCGACGCGATTCTGCGTACGGACATCTACGACCGGCCCAATCTGCGCAGCTGGAGTGTTGGCCGGGTCACGTTGCTCGGCGATGCCGCTCACCCGATGACCCCTAGCCAGGGGCAGGGTGCCTGCCAGGCGCTGGAGGATGCGGTCGCGCTCGGCAGAAGCATGGCCGGAGGTGGTGATGTTGGTGATGCTTTCGAGACTTACGAGCGGCTGCGTCTGCGGCGAGCTAACGGTGTGGTGGCTGTGTCGCGCCAGGCCAGCCGTGCGGTTCAGTCAGAGAATCGCTTGGTTTGCGGCGTCCGCAATGCCGCCGTCAGGCTTCTTCCCCAGAGCTTGATGCTGCGCACACTGGACGCGACCATGGCCGAACCCCGTCAATCGATATCGCGCTGAGCACGGTCGGCGGACAGACGCCGTCGCTGGAGTGTGGGACGATGTGGCCAAAGGTCCATCTCGTGTTTCGAGGAGGTATGCGATGCCGGAGTACATGGACGTCCACGAGGGCATGATGGGGATTACACCGGAGGCGCTCGCCGAAGCTCACCAGGCAGACCTCGACATTCAGGACGACGAGGGCGTGAACTTCAAGCACGCGTGGGCTGATCCCAAGACGGGCAAGGTCTTCTGCCTGTCAGAGGCGCCAAATGCAGAAGCCGTCAAACGCATCCACGAGCGCGCCGGGCATCCGACAGACCAGGTCTTCGAGGTACCGGTCCAGGCTTAGCGCGCAAGTCAGACGCCCTCGGTAATGAGTCCCGGGTTTCTGCTCGTGATGCTGGTGGTCGTCAATACTCGGCTTGAGCGGCGCGTTCATGCTCGTGACCTGCGTCATCACAGAGCGACGGCATCCCAGCTTGAAGGCCCAGAGGAGGAATCATGAGGAGTTCCGGAGTGTTCTTCGCGGCACTTGTGACCGCGATGCTCAGCGCCATCTTCCTGCTCTTGGTTTTCGAGACGTGGGCGCTTTTCACAGGCCAGAAGCCGATCACTGACTACGTCCACGAGACCGTTCGCTCCTACCCCGGCTGGGCTTTTGCTCTTGCCATCGTGTTGGGAATCCTGGTTGGCCACGTCCTCTGGGGAGGCCCTGTCGCCCGACCAGGACAGCCGAGGAGCTAAGCCATGCACCCGAACCCAGAGGCCTTCCTTGCCCTGTTCGGCACAGGCTTTATCGGCCTGCTCGTCGTGCTGATGATCAACGAGACTCGCTGCCTCATGTCTGGCAGCGACCCGATGACTGACAGCATTCACGACCTGTCCCACCGCTTCCCGCGCTCGATGTACGCGCTGGCGGTCGTCATCGGACTCGTCCTGGGGCACCTCTTCTGGATCTGAGAGTCGCCGCTTCCTACTGACTCGAGCGGCGCCGTGACCAGAGCTCCTGAAGTTTCTTGCCGGCGACGTAGCGGACGGACCGTCCGCCCCCTTCCTGGTCCAGCCAGCCGTCGCGGCGCAGGCGCTGCAGGTCCTGCACTGCCGTCGGGCTCGCGACGTCGGCGGTCTGCCGGTAATCGGTGTTGGTGATCGGCAGGCCCAGCAGTGCCTGGTCCAGCGCGATCACGAAACGCTCGGGATACGTTTGCTCGCGCGCAACCTGGTCGCAGAAGGCGTGGCGCGCGTATGCGATCTCCAGCCAGTGGCGCCGTTCCGTTGCCTCGAACACGTGGGCCTCGATGCAGAACTCAACCCAGGCAGACGCATCGCGATTGGGGTCGAACGCCTTCCCTTGAACCTCTTCGAGAACCGCGTAGTACTCGCGCGTGTGGCGTCCCAGATATGGCTCGATGGAGACCAGCTCCGGCCGAAGGAGTCCTTCTTTCGCCAGGACGAGGGATTGGACGACGCGTGCGACTCGTCCGTTGCCGTCGCGAAACGGGTGGATGGACACCATGTTGAGGTGCGCCATGGCGCCGCGAATCACAGGGTGGCGGGCAAGATCGCCGGCACCCAACCACCTGGCCAGTTCGTCGACAAGGGTGGGAACTTCGCTCGGGGGCGGCGGCCGGAAAGGGTCGCGGCCCAACCCGCGGGTTACGATCACGGGTCCTTCGCGCAACCGTCCTGGCAGCGCTTCGCGCTGCGGGTGGCAGACGAGGAAATGCAGCTCGAAAATCGTCTGCGGCGACCAGTTGAAGCGGTCGTCTTCGGAGAGCACGCCGACCCGATCCATCGCCTGCGCGTACGCGGCGATGATCCGCTGCGTTTCCTCTGACGTGCTGGATGGATGCCTTCCGGCAAGGATCTCGACGGTATCCTCGAGGCTCGCGCCGTAGCCCTCGATCGACGTCGATCCCACGGTCGCCTCGGCGGCGGCAAGGCGTCGGAGCGCCCCCGTCCACGGCTGGGCCGAGTCGCCCAGATGCTGCGCCAGGTAGCGCCGCAGCACGTCGAGCTCCTCCAGGCGACGGAGCAGGGTGGGTGACTTTGGCGGCGTCGCGTAGATCGCCACTGCAGCAGTATAGGCGAATAATCGTTTATTCGCTTATTCCCATGGGCTTGCTGCTTTAGCCGGCAAGGGCGGACCGTGAAGGCCGGCGAGAGATGGCCTAGCGCGTCCTTTCAGACGCCTGGCGGCGTGACCCGCGGCCATGCGTCATAGACGGTCGACAGCCGCGACACCACTTCCGACACGCCGGCGATGCTGTAGATGTAGGTCAGGCCGGTGGGTGTAGGAATGCCACCAAAACATGTGTCGCAAGCCTTTTCCCCGATGTACCAGACGAGGTCGTTGTTCAAGAACCGTGCGCTGGACCGCGCGGGCGGGGATGTGGCCGAAACCGAGTTCGACTGCACGCTGTAGAACCCGACCCCGTTGACGTTGTTCGTGCGGAGCGTGTAGGCGATCCAGCGGCCGTCGGGTGACGACTTCGGGCGGATCCAACGCAGCGGCATCATCGCCGACACCACACCGCTGGGATCCCATCGGTGCATCGTTCCTCCCGGATCCCTGAAGAACAGCCGGCTGGGGACCGAAGCCCACACGGCCATCGTCATCCCTGACGTCGAGTAGACGAGGGTGCCGTCGCTCGCTTTCCGCACCTGGTCAGGCGCCGTCTGGCCGGTGCCCCCGACGTGAGTGGTCTGGACTAGGGCGATGTACTGGCCGTCGGGCGAAAAGCTGAGAAAGGTGTCGTCCTCATCTGGGTTCAAGCCGCGTGCGGGAATGGGCGGCAGCGTGGTCAGGAGTTTGTTGCCCCCGGACTGTGTGATCAGGTGCCATGCACTGCCGTCGAGGTAAGTCACGGAGTTGCCGTCCGGGCTCACTGAATAAGGCGAGACGCCAGACGCCAGTGAGGCGATCACGTTGCCGATGCCCGAAGCCAGGTCGGCACTGATGAGCTGGTTGGCCGACGTCTCATAGGCGACTCGCGCGCCGCTGACGAACTGCGGGGTGAGCACTCCCGGGTCGAAGCGGCACAGGGTCTTGGCGTTGGCGGGGTCCTGGATGTCGCGGACCACGAGTGCGGAGTCGGCGCCGACCGACCCGATCACGAGATTGTCGCCGGCCGGCACCGCGGTGTCGCAGTGGACCAGGGCATTGCCGCCCGGCGCGCTGCTTGGATTGGAGGAGGCGGGTGCGGACGGATTCGCGCTCGCGCTCGACTTGACGATGGGCTGCGCGGTGGGGTGAGGTGAGGTTCCACCCGACGACGGCGAGATTGAGCATGCGGAGAGTGCCACCGCCATCGCCGCCGCGACCCGGCTCACATGCACGCGGTAACGGTAGTCGTTTAGTCGATCAGTTGGCCAAGAACCCGCCGTGTCGCGGGCGCGAGCTTGTTGCGCAAGCGGTAGTGGGTCCAGATGCCGCGCTTCTCGGAATCGACAAGCCCGGCGTCCTTCAGTTTCGCCATGTGGTGAGAGATGGTCGGCTGGCTGAGTCCGAGGCCCGCGGTGAAGTCACAGATGCAGATAGGATCCCCGGCTTTCCACAGCGACGCGAGCATGGTCAGGCGCGTCGGGTCCGCCAGCGCTTTCATCAGCTCTGAGGTCTCCGTCGCCCAGCTCTCCTTCACAACCGGAAGCTCGCAGCACGCCCCTCGCTCTCGCAGCACCGGAAGCTCTTTGATCGCCACGCCAACATCATACGCAATCCATTGACGTTCATCGATGCGTATGTTAGGATCCACCCATCGACGTTCCTCGATTCGTTGGAACGAGGAGAGCACGCACCAGTGAGTGATGTCAGAGAGGCGGTCCGATCCAGGTACGCCGGCGCCGCCAAGCAGCTCGCCGTCATCCAGCCCGATCCGTCGGCCGAATGTTGCGGTGTCGATGGCCCGGACTGCGGCTGCGGCGGCGCGTACTCGACTGCAGAGCTGCAGGAGATTGGACTGACTGAATCCGTAAGCCTCGGTTGCGGGAATCCGATCGTGCTCGCCCAGCTCATACCGGGACAGGTAGTGCTCGACCTGGGATCGGGCGCGGGCCTCGACGTGCTGCTCTCGGCCAGGCGAGTCGCCCCCGGCGGCCACGCCTACGGGGTGGACATGACTGACGAGATGCTCCAGCTGGCCAATGACCACAAGCTGAAGGCGGGCGTCGAGAACGCGACCTTCTTGAAGGGTTCGATCGAGAGCGTGCCTCTGCCGGACTCGTCCGTCGACGTGGTGATCTCCAACTGCGTCATCAACCTGGCGGAAGACAAGGGAGCGGTGATCAAGGAGGCGTTCAGGGTGTTGCGTCCAGGCGGGCTGTTTGCCGTCGCCGACATGGTCGAGCTCGAAGCGCTTGCTCCGGAAATGAAGCAACGGCTCGATGCGTGGGCAGGATGCATCTCGGGCACGATCCCGATCGACGAGTATCGCGGCGCACTTCTCGGCGCGGGATTCGCGGACCCTGATTTCCAGGTCCACGCGACGCAGGCCATGCCCGGTGGCGAAGGCCTCGTGGGAAGCGCTTACATCAGGGCGCGAAAACCGGAAGGTTAGCCCGCAGCGTCGAGTCGAGCCTTTGCGTGGCGTCGCGCCGCGGCGTCAGTGCTGATGCCTTCGAGCTTCGCACGCTCGAGAATCGCGTACACCGCATCCCCGATTCCGGCGAGATGGCTTTCGAGCGTCTTTCGCGACCAGCCCTGGACCTCGAGGCCGTGCCCGTGCAGGACGCCGCCGGCGTTGATCACGAAGTCCGGCGCGTAGACGATTCCGCGCTGTGCCAGCAGGTCAGCGTCGGACGGCTTCTCCAGCTGGTTGTTGGCACCTCCCGCCACCACCCTGCAGCGCAGCTCGGGAATCGTGCGCGCATTGATGATGCCGCCGGTCGCGCACGGGGCGAGGACGTCGCATTCGGTGACCAGCGCGGCCTTGGGCGAGACGACCTTGATGCCCCTGCTTTCCAGGGCGGCCACGCGTAGAGGATCGGTGTCCGCGGCGATCACCTCCGCGCCGCTTTCGCGCAGCAGCTCGATGAGCC
>JALYSJ010000023.1 GCA_030854855.1 Candidatus Dormiibacterota bacterium | reverse complement strand
AGATCGACCACGTGAAGCTGTTGATCGTCGACGACGAAGCAGCGATCGGCGGCATGAACTGGGGTCGACACAGCGACCACAATCACGACTACGTCCTCGAGACCCATGTCGGGTTCGACGTGCGTCGTGTGGTCAGCATCTTCGAGCAGGATTGGAGCCTCGCGGGGGGCCGCCCGTCACCGCTGCCGGCCATCGTGGGCGAAGTCGCCCAGACCACGCCTGGCACGGAGATCCGGGCCATGCTGCAGGCGGCGCTCATCCAGGCCCAACGGCGCGTGCTGGCCGAGGTGTACACGCTGACCGATCCAGAAGTAATCGCAGAGATCGTCGAAGCACATCGGCGCGGCGCCACTGTGCGCGTCCTGCTGGATCCGCACCAGGCCTACAACCAGCACGCATATGAGCTGCTTCGAGCGGGGGCCGTGGACGTGCGCTGGTACCCCATTCCTCGCGACGCAAAGCTGCACGCCAAGATCGGTCTGTTCGATGGTGAGCTCGTGCTCGGCTCGGCCAACTGGACGTTGAGCGGGTTGGGCGTCAACCACGAGCTGAACATCAGGACGGAGGACCCGGCCGCGGTCGAGGCTTACGCGGCGCGCTTCGCCGCGGACTGGTCTAAGGCCGGTGGTTAGCCCGGCGGGGGACCGGACTGGCCGGCCGAAGGCGGACCCGAAGGTCCCAGCGCAGGTGGGCCTGACGTCGTTGACGGGGGTCCGAAGTTGACCACCGGCACGGCGCGATCGGCCTCGTCCGCCTGGAAAAAGCCGAAAGGCTTGAAGCCCAGAGGCCCGGCGATGAGCGAGGTGGGGAGGGTCTGCAGCTTGATGTTGTAGTCGCGCACGTTGCCGTTGTAGAAGCGGCGCGAGAACTCGATCTTGTCCTCGGTGGCGGTCAGGGTCTCCTGAAGGCTGGTGAAGGCCGAGATCGCCTTCAGTTCGGGGTAGTTCTCGGTGGTCGCGAACAGGCTGCGAAGGCTCTGGCTCAGCATGTTCTCCGCCTGCCCGATCTTGGCGGGGTCGCCGGTCGCGCCTGCCGCGACGGCAGAGGCGCGCGCGTTCGTCACCGCCTCAAGTGTGCCCCTCTCATGGCCAACGTAGCCCTGAACGGTGTTGACGAGGTTCGGGATGAGGTCGTGCCGCCGCTTCAGCTCGACGTCGATCTCAGACCAGGCTTCCTGCGTGCGGTTCCGGGCCGTAACCAGGCCGTTGTAGGTGAGAACCAGCCACAAGACGACCAGAACGACGATGCCGACAACGATCCACGTACCCATCAGGAAGAGATCCTACGCGTGGGCGCGCCGAGCCCAGCGAGTCTTCTTAAGCATCTTCTTGTGTTTGTGCTTGCGCATCTTTTTGCGCCGCTTCTTGATTACCGAGCCCAATCCAACTCCCAGACACGTGTGATTTACGAAAGGGGGACCCCCGCCCAGCGCGGGCCCGGGAATCATACCGCAAGCTGTCCCGGCTTCGTTTCGAGCCTAAACTCACCCCGATGTACTTCACCGACGCGCATGAGGAGCTGCGACTCCACATCCGCAAATTTCTGGAAAAAGAAGTCCAGCCGCACCTCGAGGAATGGGAGGAGAGGACCTTCCCCGACGCGATCTTCAAGCGCTTCGGCGAGCTCGGGTTCCTCGGCCTGCGCTACCCGCCGGAATACGGCGGCCAGGGCGGGGACTATTTCTCCGCCGTCGTCCTCTCCGAGGAGATGGCCAAGAGCGGCTGCGGCGGGCTGGGAATGGCCGTCGCGGTCCAGGCCGAGATGGCGACCCCGCCCGTGTTCAAGTTCGGGACCGAGGAACAGAAGCGCAAGTGGCTCGTGCCGGCGATTCGCGGCGAGCAGATCGCCTCACTGGCCATCACCGAGCCCGACGCCGGCTCCGACGTGGCGGCCATCACGACAACCGCCCGTCGCGACGGGAACGACTTCATCGTCAACGGCCGCAAGATCTTCATCACCAACGGAGCCCGATGCCACTGGGCGCTGGTGGTGACCAAGGGCGACCGCGAGCGCGGCCACACGGGCTTCAACCTGATCCTCATCGAGAAGGGCACCCCCGGTTTTCAAGTTACAAGGACGCT
The DNA here is from genome assembly GCA_030854855.1 of Candidatus Dormiibacterota bacterium. Lineage (GTDB taxonomy): Bacteria > Chloroflexota > Dormibacteria > Dormibacterales > Dormibacteraceae > Palsa-870. The sequence goes on along the minus strand of JALYSJ010000023.1, from coordinate 5,973 downwards.
GAAAAAGCTCGGCATGCACTCGTCCGACACAGCAGAGCTCCTCTTCGAAGATTGTCGCGTGCCTGCATCCAACCTCATCGGCGGGGAGGGGGAAGGCTTCAAGAATCTCATGTGGGAGCTCCAGGGCGAGCGCATGATCGCGGCCGCCGGAGCGATCGCGGGTGCCGCTCACGTCTTCGAGTACACCATGGAGTACGCCCGCAACCGCCAGGCATTCGGCCAATCGATCTCATCCTTCCAGGTGATCAAGCACAAGCTCGTCGACATGGGGACAAAAATTGCCGCGGTGCAATCTTTCGTCTACCAGACCGCGAAGCAGTGGGATGAAGGCGCGTATCCGGTGCGCGAGATCTCGCAGGCCAAGCTGCTCGCGACGCAGGTCGCGTGTGAGGTGGCCGATGACGCGATTCAAATTCTCGGCGGCCACGGCTACATGAGCGAATTCCCTGTCGAGCGCGCCTGGCGCGACGCCCGCCTGGCGCGGATCGGCGCCGGGACGGACGAGATCATGAAGGAGATCATCGCCAAGACTTACGGCTTGTGATCCAGTCCACGCTTTTCACGGGTTGCGAGCCCGAGGTTGCGGCGGGGCTGGATGGCCGGATCCTGGCGATCGGCGACGCGGCGCGCGTAGCGGCCGGGCGCAACCCCGAAGTTGTCCGCCTGACCGGCCGCGCCTGGCCCGGCCTCATCGATGCTCACATCCATCTCGAAGGGCTCGCCGACCGTCACCTGACCGTCGATCTCACGGGCGTGGCGAGTCGCGAAGAAGCACTGAAACGGGTCAAACAATGGTCCGAGCGGCTTCCAGACGACGCATGGGTGGTCGGCGCCGGCTGGTACAACGACGCCTGGCGAGACGACTCGTCGTTTCCCACGCGCCAGCAGCTCGACGAAGCGGCGGGTGGCCGGCCCGCCTTCCTGAGGCGCAAAGACGGGCACTCGGCGTGGGTCTCCACCGCGGCACTGACAAGAGCCGGCATCGATCGCACCACGGAAGATCCGCCAGGCGGCGGCATCGATCGCCACAAACGTGGCGAGGCCACCGGAATCCTGCGCGAGACCGCCATGAACCTGGTCGCCAACCTGCTGCCCCCGCCCACCGAGGCGGAGCTGGACACTGCAATGGCAACAGCGCTCAAGGGCCTCGCCGCTCTCGGCCTCACCGCAGTCCACTCCTTCGACTCGGCGCGGGGCTTCGGTTCCTGGCAGCGACTTCGCAAGAAAAACGAGCTCCCCATCCGCATCACCTACAACCTCCCGGTCGCCGACCTCCCGCACGCGGAGAGGATGGGTGTGCGCTCCGGCTGGGGCGACGAATGGCTGCGCATCTGGGGCGTGAAGGCATTCCTGGACGGATCCCTCGGCAGCCGCACCGCGGAGATGCTCGACGGCTCAGGCACGGTTCGAATGACACAGGCGGAACTCGAAGACATGGTCGAGCGGTGCTCTCGTGCCGGGCTCAACGTCTGCCTCCACGCCATCGGCGACGGCGCCGTGCGCCGCGCGCTCGACGCCCTCGCCCCCCACAGCAACAACACAAAGACATGGCGCCCACGCATTGAGCACGCCCAGTGCGTGGACCCCAAGGACATGAAGCGCTTCGCGCGCATCGGCGTAATCGCCTCCATGCAGCCCATTCACGCCGTCGCGGATCGCGAGCTCGCAGACGAATACTGGCCCCTCGTCACAAAGCACTCCTACGCTTGGGGCGCGCTCGAGCGCGCGGGCGCGCGCCTTGCCTTCGGCTCCGACGCGCCCGTGGAAACTGCCGATCCACTCGGCGGGATCGAGGCCGCGACGGTTTGGCGCCGCCACGCGAAGTGGTTCCCGGAACTTGCGGTAACCCGAGCGGCAGCGCGCCGCGCCTACACCGCCGGCGCCGCCTTCGCGGTCGGGATGGAGAAGGACCTCGGCACGCTGCGTCCGGGAAAGCTGTGCGATTTGACCGTGATCGACGACAAGGGCGTCGTCGCGACCATCGTCGGCGGTCAGGTCAGCTTTTTGCGAACGCCTCTCTCAGCTTCGGGGCGGTCTGCGTCAAAAACTCGTTGACGACCTTCACGTCATCGAGCACCGGCATGAAGTTTGTGTCTCCGTTCCAACGCGGCACGACATGAAGATGCACGTGGTCCGGGATGCCGGCGCCCGCGGGCCGACCCATATTGGCCCCGACGTTGAAACCCTCGGGGTTCATCGTGCTTCGAAGCACCTCGATGGTCCGCCGAACGGCGCGCATGAGAAACGTTGTCTGCGAGTCGTCCAGCACCTCGAGCCCCGGCACGTGCGAGACCGGCGCCACCATCGCGTGACCCGCGTTGTACGGGAACTTGTTCAACATCACGATCGCGCCCTCGGGACGCCACACCACCAGCTCGGAGTCTTTGTCGAGCGGATCCGCGATCACGCGGCAGAACAAGCAGCCCGGCCGCTGGTCGCCGCCGATGTACTCCATGCGCCACGGCGCCCACAGACGCTTCATTGATCTACGTCCTCTTCTTGCTCATGGTCACCGCCGTCTGGGGCTGGACCTTCGTCCTGGTCAAAGGCGCGCTCCAACACTACCCGACGCTGCCATTCCTCGAGCTCCGCTTCATCCTTGCACTGCTTGTCATGGTCGCCATCGTCCGGCGGCTTCCCACCCGCAAGGAGCTGCGAGTCGGCGTCATCGCGGGCATCGTCCTGGCGGCGGGCTACTGGACCCAGACCGCCGGTCTGACGATGACGAGCCCCGCCAACTCCGGCCTGATCACCGGCCTTTTCGTGGTCTTCACGCCGTTGATCGACAGCCTCTTCGGAGCTCGCCTGAACTGGTGGACCTGGGTTGCTGTCGCCGCCGCCCTCGCGGGCACGGTGATGCTGGTCGGCGGCCCGTCCAACTTCGGACTCGGCGATCTCCTCACCGTCGCGTGCGCAATCCTCTTCGCCCTGCACATCGTGCTGCTCAGCAAGTGGTCGCCCGGCCTCCGCTCGGCGCCCCTGGCGATGATCCAGATGGGCGCCGGCGCCTTGATCTTCACCGGCACTGGATCCTGGTCGCTCCAAGCTCCAACGCCCAACGTCTGGCTCGCGATTGTCGTCACCGGCGTCTTCGCCTCAGCGCTCGCCTTCTACATCCAGACCTGGGCGCAACAGTACCTGAGCGCGAGTCGGACCGCTCTCATCCTGACCACCGAGCCCGCCTGGGCACTGCTCGCCGCGGTCGTCCTGGCGGGTCAGCGTTTTGGACTGCTGCAGGCCGCTGGAGCCGCGATCGTGCTGGCCGCGATCGTGGGCCATGAACTCGCGCATCTAAAATTCAAAGCCCATGGAGAGCAAGCCCCGGCGTAGCTCGTACGTGCCACAGGAGATCGAGCCCAAGTGGCAGAAGATCTGGGCCGAGCGGGGCGTCATGAAGGCGTCGGACAGCTCGCCGAAACCCAAGTACTACGACCTCGTCATGTATCCCTATCCTTCCGGCGACCTGACCGTCGGGCATGCCCGCAACTACGTGATGGGCGACGTGCTCGCGCGCATGAAACGGATGCAGGGCTTCGAGGTGCTCCACCCGTTTGGATGGGACGCGTTCGGCCTGCCCGCCGAGAACGCCGCCATGAAGCGGGGCAACATTCACCCCGAGGCCTGGACGCTCGGCAACATCGAGAAGGGGAAAGCCGAGCTGAAGATGCTGGGCATCCTTTACGACTGGGACCGCGAGGTCACCAGCTGCTTGCCGGATTACTACCGGTGGACCGAGTGGCTTTTCCTACTCTTCTACGAGCGCGGGCTCGCCTATCGCGCGATGTCCCCGGTCAACTGGTGCCCGGTGGACAAGACGGTGCTTGCGAACGAGCAGGTCATCAATGGCAGATGCTGGAGGCACCCCGATGTCGAGGTCGAAAAGCGCGACCTCGAGCAGTGGTTCTTCAAGATCACCGACTACGCCGACCGGCTGCTCGACGACCTCGCGCTCCTGGACAAATGGCCGCACAAGGTGCGCCTCATGCAGACGAACTGGATCGGCCGCAGCCAGGGCGCCGAGGTCGACTTCCCGGTCGCCGGCCCAGAAAACGAGCAAGACAAGCAGGTGGTCCGCGTCTACACCACCCGCCCCGACACGCTGTTCGGCGCGACCTTCATGATCCTGGCGCCCGAGCATCCGCTGGTCGAGCGGATCACAACCGACGAGCATCGAGCCCGCGTCAAGGAATACGTGGAGCAGGCGCGCAAAGCCAGCGAGATCGACCGCCTCTCGACCGAGCGCGCGAAGTCCGGAGTCGCGACCGGCGGCTTCGCGATCAATCCTGTCAACGGCGAACAGATCCCCATCTGGGTCGCCGACTACGTGCTGATGACCTACGGCACCGGCGCGATCATGGCGGTGCCTGCCCACGACGAGCGCGACTTCGAGTTCGCCAAGACGTACGGCTTGGCGATCCGCGAGGTGATCGCGCCACCGGATGGTCCGCAAGGCGAGCTCACGACCGCTTACACAGGACCTGGCGTGATGGTCAACAGCGGGCAGTTCTCGGGACTGGACGCCGCGACCGGAATCGCGCGCGTGATCGAGTGGCTCGAGAGGGAAGGAAAGGGAAAGCCGGCAACCAAGTACCGGCTGCGCGACTGGCTGATCTCCCGCCAGCGGTACTGGGGCTGCCCGATTCCAATCATCTACTGCCCCGTCGACGGAATCGTGCCGGTCCCCTACGCGGACCTGCCCGTGATGCTGCCCACGGAACATAGACCACTTTCCGAGAACCTCGAGTTCATGAAGACGAACTGTCCTAAGTGCGGCTTGGAAGCTCGCCGGGAGACGGACACGATGGACACTTTCGTCGATTCGTCCTGGTACTTCCTCCGCTACGCGAGCCCCCATGATTCAACGCGGCCGTTCGACACGGAGCTGGTCAATCACTGGATGCCGGTCGACCAGTACACCGGCGGCGTTGAGCACGCCATCCTGCACCTCCTCTACTCGCGCTTTTTCACCAAGGTGCTTCACGATGCGGGCCTGCTCGCGGTCTCCGAGCCATTCACGCGCCTGTTCAACCAGGGGATGGTGAAGAGGTTCGGTCAGGTCATGTCGAAGTCCTTGGGCAACGGCGTGTCGCCCGACGAGCTCGTTGCTGCACAGGGCGCTGATGCAGGGCGAATCTACGAGATGTTCATCGGTCCGCCCGAGGAGGACGTCGAGTGGACGGATGCGGGACTCAACGGAGTCTCGCGCTTTCTACAGCGCGTATGGAGGCTCGTGCTCGAGCCGTCGGCGATCGTCGTCGAAGGCTCAGGCGCCGATCCCGCGGTGATGCGTCGCAAGCTGGCGCAGACGGTGGGCAAGGTCACCCAGCATTTCGACGAGCTGCGCTTCAACACCGCCGTGGCGGCGCTGATGGAGCTGGCCAACACCATGCAGGACCATCTGCAGCGTGGAGGCGCGCAGGACGCGGAGTGGGCGACCGCGGTGCGGACGCTGATCAAGCTGCTGAACCCCCTTGCTCCGCACATTGCGGAGGAGATGTGGCAGCGGATCGGCGAACGCGGAATGCTGGCCGACGAGCCATGGCCGGTTTTCGATCCGGCGGCCGCCGCCGAACCCAAGGTGACGCTCGTCGTCCAGGTGGGGGGGAAGCTGCGCGACCGGCTCGCCGTGAACACCGGGCTGACCGAGGCGACCGCCCTCGAAGTCGCGATGCGCAGCGAAAAGGTTCGGGCGGCGCTCAACGGGCGCGGGCCTTCGAAGGTCATCTACGTTCAGGACCGGCTGATCAACCTCGTCCCTTAGTACTGCGGGACCGCATACCGGATCCCCGAATCGATCACGTAGTCCGCGGTCACGGTCGAGCCTGCGGCCACGGTCACCTCTGACGGCCCTTTGATCATCCGCATCGGAGTCTTCAGGTGGACCAGCCAGGTCCCCCCGGAAAGCTGCACCGTATACCGGCCATTCGAGTCGGTCACGGCCTTGGCAGTGGCCTCGTCCTTCACGAATCCGAG
>JALYSJ010000019.1 GCA_030854855.1 Candidatus Dormiibacterota bacterium | reverse complement strand
TCCTGCAGGATCATCAGCGCGTTCAGCAGGTCCTCGGGCCGAGGCGGGCAGCCGGGGATGTAGACGTCGACAGGCACGATCTTGTCCACGCCCTGCAGGAGGGCGTAGTTGTTGAAGACGCCGCCGGTCGAGGCGCAGGCACCCATGGAGATGACCCACTTGGGTTCGGGCATCTGGTCGTAGACGGTGCGCAGGACCGGCGCCATCTTCTGCGAGACGCGACCCGAGACGATCATGAGGTCCGACTGCCGGGGCGAGGCGCGCATCGCCTCCGAGCCGAAGCGCCCGATGTCGACTCCGGCCGTCGCGGTCGCGATCATCTCGATGGCGCAGCAGGCGAGGCCGAACTGGGCGGGCCAGACGGAGTTGCCGCGGCCCCAGCCGACCACCTTGCCGAGGGTGGTGGTGAGGATCTGGTTGCCGAGCGATTCGACGAGCTCTTCTATTCCCAATCCAGACCTCCCTTGCGCCAGATGTGCGCGAGGGCGACGAGCAGGATGCCGATGAACACGCCCATCTCGATCATGCCGAACCAGCCGAGCGCGTGCATCAGCACCGCCCATGGGTAGAAGAAGATGGCTTCCACGTCGAAGATGATGAACAGCATCGCGGTCAGGTAGAAGCGCACGGTGAGGCGGCGGTGCGCGGAGGTCTCCGGGATGATGCCCGATTCGTAGGGCGCGAGCTTGGCCTTGTGGGGTTTGGAGGGGCCGAGCACGAAGCTCAGCGTGACCAAAGCTCCGAGTAAGCCTAGGACGATGAGGACAAAGATCAGAACTGGGACGTAGCTTTCGAGCAAGTTTCCGGAGCGGCCTCACACGTACCGGGGGCTTTTGGGAACGGGTTAATTCTAGTTGGGCCTTGAGAAACTCCGTTCAGGCGTCCTTGCGGTGGTGCTCGATCTTGGTGCCCGCGGACAGCGTGGCGTGGATGGGGCAGTAGCGGTTGCAGGCCATGTCCAGCGCCTGCTCGACCAGCTTCGTGTCGTGCTTGCCGTCCCACGCGATGTGAAAGGTGACGTCGATCTTGTTGAACGCACGAGGCCACTCCTTGTCCTGCTCGCCCTCGACCTCAACCTCCAGCGACTTGTATGGCTGCTTGAACTTCTTGAGCAGTAGGACCGCGTTGATCCCGGTGCAGGCGCCCAGCGCTCCGAGCAGCATCTCGGTCGGGCGCATGCCCTGGTCGTCGCCGAGGGGGGAGTCCTCGTCGATGGCGGCGGAGTGACCCGATGCCGGCTCGATGTCGAACTTCACCTTGTAGCCGGACCACCGCGCGGTCGCCTTCGTCACGCTAGGTATACTCGCACGGTACGTAGGGGGGAGTAGCCGACTTCCCGCTGGTCCGTCAAGACGGCAGAGATGCCCGGGCCGAAGCGGATCGCCATGATCCGCGGCAAGACCTCTACTCAGAAATATTGTTTGAGTAGGAGGTATCGATGACAAGGACGATTCTGGGCGCGATTCTGCTGATCGCGTTCACCGACGTGGCGTTGCAGCTGGACAACGCTCTGGCCATCTCATCGGTGGCGAGCGGCGTGCCCCCTTCCTACAGGTTTTACGTTCTGGCCGGTGGGGTGCTCCTCGCGGCCATATGTCTCTTCGTGTTCACGCTGATCGGTTCCAATCTCATCGAGAAAATCGTTTGGCTCAAGCCTGTGGCGGGCCTGGCCCTCATCGTCATCGGGGGCAAGCTCGCGTGGGACTTCTTCCGCCCGTGACGCACGCTTGCCGCTGAAACTTTCAACTGCGTGGCGGGTCGCCGGAGGCGCCCTGGCGGTCGTCGCGGTGATCGCCGTGATGGTGGTCCTTGTTCAGAACGACGCCTCCGCGCAGGCAGAAAACGTCGACGAGACGATTGGAACGATGCTCAGGGACTACGGCTACCTGGCCGGATTCGCCCTGATCTACATCGAGGAGTCGGGGATTCCGCTGTTCATCCCCGGCGACGCCTTCCTTATCTATGTCGGCCACCGCCTGCCGCACAACGTGCCGGTTTTTCTGGCGGCCTGGGTAGGGTTCACGCTCGCGGTCACGTTCGGCGCGACCAACCTCTATCTGCTTTCCCGCCGCTACGGCCGCCGCCTGCTGGAGCACCGGCTGGCGAAGGTACTTCACCTGACGCCCGCCCGCCTGGACAACGCGGAGAGCTGGTTCAACAGGTACGGCCCCTGGACTTTGATCTTCGGCCGCCACATCCTGGGCCTGCGCGTTCCGTTGACGGTCGCAGCCGGAGTGCTCAAGCTTCGGTACAGAGTCTTCGCACTCAGCGTGGCGGTGTCCAGCGCCGCCTGGGCGGGCCTCTTCTTGATCCTGGGCGCCATCTTCGGTCCGAGCCTGGAGCGATCGATTCGATCCTCGCCGCTGCTTTACGTAGCCGGAGCGGCTGTGCTCCTGGTGGTGGTCGTTGGAATCGCCATAGTGCGATCTCGCCGGGACTCGCGGAAACTCCACAACTAAACTCACCTGGTGCCTGACGACGTCCGGTCCCGTTTCGCGAATGTCGCCGCGAACTACTCGAGCTCGAAGTTCCACACGGCCTCCGAGCGAATGCAGGAGGTGCTGGATCTCGCCCAGCCAAAACCCGGCGACCTGGCGCTCGACGTGGCGACCGGCACCGGCAATACCGCGTTTGCCCTGGCGCCTTACGTCCGGCGCGTGATCGGCCTCGACCTGACGCGCGAGATGCTTGACGAGGCACGGCGCGTCGCCGCGGCGAAGGCGATCGTCAATGTGGATTGGGTGCTGGGCGACGCCGCCGCCCTGCCGTTCGAGGACGAGAAGTTCGATTTGTACGCAGTCCGGGCGGCGCCCCATCACTTCCCGGACATCGACCTCTTCCTGCGCGAGGCTTTTCGCGTCCTCAGACCCGGCCGCGACGCGGTGTTCATCGACTGCGCCGCTCCCGCCGCCGCGCGCGACTTTCTGCATCAGGTGGAGATGAGGCGCGACCCCTCGCACGTGAGGTCGCTGACGATCGACGAGTGGATCGAGCGGGTCGTTAAGACGGGATTCGAGATCGAGGTCGCGAAAGAGCGCGAGCTGGATTGGGACTTCGATGAGTGGATGAAAAACCAGGCTGTCGAGCCGGCGCTCGCGGAAGAGCTCGCGCTCGTGATCGAGTCGGCGCAGGGCCAGGCCCGGGACGAGCTGCACCCAGAGCGGCGAGAGGGGAAGCTGCGGCACGCCTACTGGCACTGCCTGATCCGCGCCCACAAACCCGAATGACCGGGCGCCCATTGGAAGAAGGAGAGCTCATCCTCCTCGTCGACAAGGTCGGGCGGCGCCATCGCGTCCGTCTGAAGGCCGGAGCGCGCCACTCGCTTCACTCGGGCGTGCTCGACCACGACGCCCTGATCGGGCGCTCCGAGGGCGTCATCGTGACGACACAGATGGGCGCGCGCCTCCTGGCGGTGAGGCCGACGTTTGCCGAACAGGTGACCGGCCGGGTGCGCCAGGCGCAGCCGATCTACCCCAAGGACCTCGGCGCGATCCTGATCGCGGCGGACATCCACCCGGGGGCGAAGGTGCTCGAGGCAGGCACCGGAACCGGCGCCCTGACACTCGCGGTGCTGCGCGCGGTGGGTCCCGAGGGCCGCGTCGTGAGCTACGAGCAGCGCGAAGAGTTCCTGGAAGCGGCAAGGAAGGCAGTCGTCGACACCCTGGGCAGCGTGCCGGAGAACCTGACCTTGAAGCTGGGCGACATCTATCTCGGGGCCGAGGAACGGGAGATGGATCGCGTGCTGCTCGACCTTCCGGAGCCGTGGCAGGCGGCACCGATGGCCAAGTTGGCGCTGCGGCCGGGCGGAATCGTCTTCGCCCATTGCCCGAACGTGAGTCAGGTGCAGCGGTTTTTCGACTGCCTGCGCGAGCTCCGGGGCTTCGGAATGCTCGAGGTGTTCGAGGTTTTGCAGCGGGGCTGGACGGTTCGCGGCCGCAGCCTGCGCCCCTCGCACCGGATGGTCGCTCACACCGGCTTTCTTTGCTTCGCCCGCCGCCTGGCCGAGGACGAGCTATTCGAGCCGGAGGGAGAGGGCTTCAGATGAGATGGACGATCCACGGCGAGCGCCGGATCTACGAGAGCTCCTGGGTGTCGCTGGCGCTGGTCGACGTCGAGGTACCTGGCGGGCCACGGTTCGAGCACCACGTGGTGCGGATGCCTGGCGAGGCGTCCGCCGTGGTGGTGCTGGACGAAGATCGGGTGCTGCTGATCCACCGGCATCGCTTCATCAGCGATACCACGGGCTGGGAGATCCCGGCCGGGCGCGTCGAGCCTGACGAGGATCCGATGGCGGCGGGGGCGCGGGAGACGCT
>JALYSJ010000013.1 GCA_030854855.1 Candidatus Dormiibacterota bacterium | reverse complement strand
GCGTGCGACCCCTCGACCTCGTGGTCGATGGCCTTGCCGATGTCGTGCAAGAGGCCCGACAGCTTGGCGATGTGGACGTCGGCGCCGATCTCCGACGCCATCATGGCGGCGAGATAGGCGACCTCTTTCGAGTGATTCAGCACCTGCTGTCCGTAGCTGGTACGGAAACGCAGGATGCCGAGATGGCGGACGACCTCGGGATGCAACCCCTGCAGGCCGACCTCCAGGACCGCCGCCTCTCCCTCTTCTTTCACCCGCTGCAGGACTTCCTGCCGGGACTTGGCGACGATCTCTTCGATGCGGGCCGGATGAATCCGGCCGTCGACGATGAGCTTGTTCAGCGCGACCCGCGCCACCTCGCGGCGCACGGGGTCGAAGCCGCTGATGATGACGGCTTCCGGGGTGTCGTCCACGATGAGGTCGATCCCGGTCGCCTGCTGCAAGGCACGGATGTTGCGACCCTCCTTGCCGATGATGCGGCCCTTGAGCTCGTCGGTCGGCAGCGGCAGCACCGAGACCGAAACCTCCGCGGTCTGGTCGGCGGCGATGCGCTGAATCGACTGCGTGACGATCTCGCGGGCTCGCCGCTCGCTTTCGTCGCGAGCAGCCAGCTCGGATTCGCGCACCTTGCGCGCCACTTCGTTGCGGAGCTCCTGCTCGACCTGCCCCATCAGGATCCCCTGAGCTTCCTGACGGGTCATGTTGGCGACCCGCTGGAGCTCCTTTTCCTGCTGGCGATGGCTGTCCTCGAGCTGCGCTCGGATGTCGTCCAGTGACTTCTCCTTAGTGCCGAGCTCCCGTTCGCGCCGGTTGAGGTCCTCGCCCTTGCGGTCGAAGTTCTCCTCCTTCTGTAGAAGGCGCTTCTCGATCTGCTGTGACTGTGCCCGATACTCGCGGGCCTCCTGTTCGGCGGCGGTGCGGGTTTTGACCGCTTCCTCCTTGGCTTCGAGCAGCTTCTCCTTGGCCTGGGTTTCAGCCTCGGCAAGAACCTGCTGGGACTTGAGCGCCGATGCGCTGGTCCCTTCGCCCTGCCGGCGCCGAAGCAGCAAGTAAGCCGCTCCAAAGCCGGCGAGGAGTGCCGCCACGACCAAAAGCGGTACGTAGACGTAGACAGGCATGTGACATGCACCTCGGTTTATTCGATTGTCAAAGTGCGGTTCCATTGCAGGGCCCACGCGCCCCACATCGGGTTGGCTCTATGACTACGGGTGCGAAAATCGCAACCCGTCCGTACCCCGAATTCTAGTCTTCGGGCCGATTCACCGCTCCCGCCAGAACCGCGCGGCAGGCCGCTCGGACGACCGTTGGCGAAAAGCCGCGACGCATCAGCTTGGAGCCGATGCTGTCGAGCATCTCCCGGTAGCCTTCCACCGGCCTGGTCGCGTATAGCCGTTCGGCGAGCAGGGTGGCCGAGGCCAGCTGCGCGTCCGGATCGAACCCGGCGACCGCGGCGTCAGCCTCTGCCCGGTCGACGCCTCGAGCGAATAGCTCCGCCGAAAGCGCGAGCGGTCCGCGGACGGCGCCGCGACGCCGGACCAGGCCTTCAGCGAATGACCGGTCGTCGAGGTAGCCAATCTCGGCGAGACGGACCAGCGCCGCCTCGGTCTCGTCGGCCGAGTATCCCCTCCGGCCGAGCTTGCGCTTCAGCTCAACCCTAGAGTGCGCTCTCCGGCTAAGAAGACGCAAGCCGCTGTCCAGCGCGCTCGATGCAGGTTGTGCCTCTCGGGAACTCCTTCCGGCGGGTCTAGAGCTCCTCCGCTGCACCGGCTGAGGCCCTCAAGACGACGCCCGCGGCCTTCGCGACAGCGCTCGCCGTCCCTCCGGCAGCCTTCTCTCGGACCTTGGCCTCGATCTCGCCGGCCAGCGTCGGGTTCTCGCGAAGGTAGTTGCGGACGTTCTCGCGGCCCTGTCCGAGGCGCTGGTCGCCGAAGGACATCCACGTGCCGCTCTTCTCGAGGATTCCGTATTCGACCGCGGCGTCGATCAGCGAGCCCTCCCGAGAGATCCCCTCGTTGAACAGGATGTCGAACTCCGCCGTCCGGAACGGTGGCGCGACCTTGTTCTTCACGACTTTGACCTTCACCCGCGCGCCCACCGAGTCGAGGCCTGACTTGATGACCTCAACCTTGCGGATGTCGAGCCTTACCGACGAGTAGAACTTGAGGGCGCGACCGCCCGGCTGCGTCTCGGGGTTGCCGAACATGATCCCGACCTTCTCGCGCAGCTGGTTGAGAAAGATGACGGAGCAGTTCGACTTGGAGATGGCCGCGGTCAGCTTGCGCAGCGCCTGGGACATGAGGCGCGCCTGGAGACCCATATGGGAGTCGCCCATCTCGCCTTCGATCTCGGCCTTGGGCACCAGCGCTGCCACCGAGTCGATGACGATCACATCGACTGCTCCAGAACGAACTAGCACCTCGACGATCTCGAGCGCCTGCTCGCCAGTGTCCGGCTGGCTGATCAGGAGGTCGTCGATCTTGACCCCGATGCGCGACGCATAGAGCGGGTCGAGGGCGTGCTCCGCGTCCACGAACGCAGCGACTCCCCCCTGCTTTTGCGCTTCGGCGATGACGTGCAGCGCGAGCGTGGTCTTGCCCGCCGACTCGGGACCATACAGCTCGGTCACACGTCCGCGCGGGATCCCTCCGACGCCGAGCGCGAGGTCGAGCAGCAAGGCACCTGTCGGGATGACCGTGATCTCGCCGCGAAGGGCCGCCTGCTCGCCCAACTTCATGATCGAACCCTTGCCATAGCTCTTGACGATCTGGGCCATCGCCGAGTCGAGGGACTTTTCCTTTTCTTTTTCCACTGATGCCTCCTAGGTGATTGCGGCGAGTGTTCTACGTCGTAGTGCTGAGCGCAATGGTCTTTACACAGCTTCGTAGGTGGCCGTCGCGACATTATCGAACAAGTGTTCGTTCGCGTCAATAGGGATGATCATGCGTTCTTCGCTCGCGCCGTCGAGCGGGCCTCTTCCGCCAGCAGGCGCAGCGCCTGGAGTACCGCCTGCCGCCGGTTGGACGCCCGGTCGCCGCTGAACCTGAACTCGCGAGAAACGGTGCCGCGGGCCGACGCTACGGCGATGTAGGTAAGGCCGACGGGTTTGTTCGAGCCGTCGGAATCCGGACCCGCAATTCCCGTGACCCCGACCGCCAGGTCCGTGCCAAACCGCGAGCGCGCGCCTTCTGCCATGGCCTTCGCCACCTCTGCGCTCACGGCGCCGACACGCTCCAGAAGCGCAGGCGAAACTCCAAGCTGGTCGCGCTTCACGTCGTCCGAGTAAGCGATGACCCCGCCGAAAAAATAGGCGGAGCTGCCCGGTCGGTCTGTGATCAGCGCGCCAACCATGCCGCCGGTGCACGACTCGGCGACGCTGACGGTCAGCCCACCCTTGCGCAGTTGATCGCCAAGCTCTTGGCCCGCCGCCTCATTGCTCTCCTCCGCCTCCGGGGCTCCCCCACTCGGTTCGGCTCGTTCAGTACCGCGCCCAATATTGGACGGCATGATCAGGTGGCGGAATCGCCAGAGATAGTCGAGGCCGCTCCAGATCGTGAACAGGATGGCGATGCCGACGGCGACGTAAGCGATTGGCACAATCGCCGGGTAAGGACGCTGCAGGATCAGCAGCGTCACGGCGCCCATCTGCATGACCGTCTTGGTCTTGCCGAGAGG
>JALYSJ010000193.1 GCA_030854855.1 Candidatus Dormiibacterota bacterium | reverse complement strand
TCCTCCTTCCGGCCCACGACCAGCCGGTTAGCGGGCGCGTCCACGCGCAGCACGTACCAGGGCCCGGCCTCGGCGAGGTCTCCGAAGCCGTTGCGCTGCCCAACTGTGTAGAGCGCGGTCCCGCGATGAGTGCCGACCTCCCGCCCTTCGGAATCCACGACCGCGCCCGTCCGCACCGGAAGACGCTCCGCGAGATAGCGAGATGTCTCTCCGCGGGGAATGAAACAGATCTCTTGGCTATCGGCCTTGTTCGCGACCGGCAGCCCGAACTCCCGGGCGTGCTCGCGCACCTCGCGCTTCGTCATCCCGCCCAGCGGAAAAAGGATGCGTCCGAGCCGCTCGCGGTCGAGGTGATACAGCATGTATGACTGGTCCTTGGCATCGTCGAACGCGGTGTGCAGCTCACCCCCGTTGACGATGCGCGCGTAGTGGCCCGTGGCCAGGCGGTCGAAGCCGAGATCGAGCACGCGGCCGAGCATCAGGTCGAAGCGCACGAAGGCGTTGCACCTCACGCACGGGTTCGGCGTCCGGCCCTCGAGATAGTCGCGGTGAAACGGCTCGATCACCCGCTCACCGAACTCCTTCTCCAGGTTCCAGCAGTAATAAGGAATGCCAAGCAGCGACGCGACGCGCCGCGCATCCTCCACGGCGGACAGCGAGCAGCACCCGCCGTGCTTCGCCGACTCCTCCATGTCGTCGCGAGGCCACTGCTGCAGCGTGACGCCAACCACCTCGTGGCCCTGCGCCTGCAACAGCGCAGCCGCGACGGATGAGTCAACGCCACCCGACATGGCCACCGCGACTCTCACAGGCGCGCCTCGACGATCTGCCGCGTCACGATCTCCGCGTCCTCGTCCACGCCATAGATGATCGACGACTTGGCTTTGCGCAACCAGTGGACACCCATGAAGTACAAGCCTGGCACGTTCGTCCGGCCGTCGGTCTGAACAGGGAAGCCCATCTCGTCAAAGACCCGCGCCTTCACCCACCCGTAGTCGGGTCGGTAACCGCTCGTCCAGATCACGGCCCCGAGTCCATCCTTGGTCACGTCAAGCTCCGTGCGTGTTGTGATGCGAAATGGGGGCGGAACTTCGACTGGCGGCGGGGCCACGCCGGCGGCCGCGCAGTACGCTTCGCAGCCTTTCAGCAGGTCCGCCAGCCTCGCATCACCGAAGTCAACGCTTGCGCTCAGGTCATCCGCGAAATGGATGGTGCCATCGCCGGCGCCCACGAACCGGCCAAGCAGCTCGACGCCCTGGGCATGGAGCGTGCGGTAGTGGAGGTCACGGCCGGCTCCATGCCCTGTCGCCTGCCAGTTGCCCAGCAAACGTGCGGCGGGCGACGGCAGCTTGTCGCGCGAGCGATCCAGAAATCCGGTCTCGATCGCCCACCACATGAAGTCCCTGTCGCCTATTCGCCGAGGTGACCATTGACACCGCCCGCAGGCTAGGAACACCTTTCGGCCCGCCTCGCGCAGCTCCTCAGCGAGCTGGCAGCCGGTCTGGCCGCTGCCGACGATGAGGACCGCTCCCGGCGGGAGGGCAGCGGGATTGGTGTATTCCTCAGCGAAGATCTGGGTCACCCCGCGGGAAATCGACTCGCCGCTCGCCGGCCGGTAGGGGCGCTGAAAAGCGCCGGTCGCCACCACAACGGTGCGGGCCTTCAGCTTTCCAGAGGGCAGCTCGAGGACGAACCCGTCGTCGTCGGTATCAAGCGAGCTCACCGCGGAACTCTGCTCGACCGGTGCGTGGAAGGATTCCGACCAGGCCTGAAAGTAGTCGACGAGCTCCGCCTGCGGCATGTAGCCGTCCGGGTTTACACCGTCGTATTTCGCTCCGGGGAGCTGGACGCTCCAGTTGGGAGTCACGAGACAGAACGAGTCCCAGCGCCGCGTGCGCCAGGTCTCTGCTACGCGTCCAGCTTCGAGCACGACGTGATCGATGCCGGACTGGGCGAGATGCCAGCTGGTCGCGAGGCCGGCTTGCCCTCCGCCAATGATCGCGACGTCCACAGTGCTCTTCATGCCGGCGGCAATTTTAGGTGAGCTAAGCTGCCCACCGGTGAAGCTCAGCGACGTGCAGGCCGGCCGAATCGGGGAGTACATGCTCACCGTGTACGCGATGCTCACCACCGGCGGCGAGCTGGTGCCCTTTCAGGTTGACGCCGACGATGATCATCGCGATCTGGTCGTGGCGACCAAGGGCAAGAACGCATTCGTCTCGCTGCAGGCCAAGGCCTGCTTTTCGCTTGGGGCTTCGGGCTTCGTCCAGTCAAACGCCACGTATTCGGTCAGCTCGATCCCGAACGACCCGTCCTGGATCTACGTCGTGGTGCTCATCCTCAACCTAGCCCCCGTCGTCTGGTGGCTCGTGCCGGCGCCGGATTTCAACCGGCTCGCGTCCCGCGCGCCCGCGCGCCGCGGTCGCAAGGTTGAGCTCCACTTTCGCGCCCACCCCGACAAGGCCGACAAATTCGCCCCGTTCCGGACGGAGACCAAGGACGTGGGACCGCGTCTCCTCGAGATCATCGCCACCCTGCCGGCAGCCACCAAGCCGCTGCGAGGTGCCCACCTGCTGATGACTACTCGACCAGGTCTCCCTCGGCCGGCTCGACCTTGACCCCTCTCGATTCGAGGTAGGCCACCCCCCGATCCAGCTCGTCCTGCTCCCCGGTGATCTCGAGCAGCACCCAGCCCTGGTCGCGAGTCACATCGGCACGGCGGATGTTGGTCACGAGAGCGAACTGCTTGCCCAGCTGGTAGATCACCGGCTCCTTCACCATCGCCGGACCAAAGATCAGCTTCAGCCTTCTCCGCCCCATATGCGGAGTCAGCCCCCGGCCACGGCGGGAACTATCGAGATCTCGTCTTTGTCGTTAACCTTCGCCTTGAGCCCGTCGCCCAGCCGCACGTCCTCGTCGTTCAGGTACAGGTTGACGAACTGGCGTAGCTCGCCTTTCTCATCGAGCAGACGATCCTTGAAGCCCGGGTAGCGGGTGTCCAGGGCAGCGATCGCGGCCGCGAGGTCGGTCCCGTCGACGTCGACGGTGACCTGGCCATCCGAGAGGCGGCGGAGCGGACCTGGGATGCGGAATTGCGGCATATCTAGATTTTCACCTGTTCCCGAAAGGACTTTAGCGTGGGTTCTATTTCCACGCGATGGGCGTGGCCGTTGGCCGAAGCCAGCACATCGGCTGTTTTCAGGCCGTGACCGGTGACGTAGGCGACCACCACCTCATCACCTTTCCAGCGCCCCGCACGGGCAAGCTTCGCGAGCACCCCGATCGTCACGCCGCCTGCGGTCTCGGTGAAGATGCCCTCGGTCCGGGCAAGCAGCCGGATGCCCTCGACGATCTCCTCTTCAGTGACCGCCTCGACCACGCCGCCCGTCTCGATTGCGATCCGGTTGACATACATCCCGTCGGAGGGATTGCCGATTGCAATCGAGCGGGCGATGGTGTCCGGCCTCACCGGTAGCACCCGCTCCGGCGTGTCCGATTTGAAAGCGTTGTAGACCGGAGCGCAACCCAATGCCTGGGCGCCGGTGAACCGGGGCACGCGATCCTCGCGCACCAACCCGTACTCGATCAACTCCTTCGCCGCCTGACGGTGCCTCACGAACTGGCAGCCGCTCGCGATCGGGATGATGATCTCGTCCGGGAGCTTCCAGCCCAGCTGCTCAGCTGTCTCGAAGGTCAGCGTCTTGGAGCCCTCCGCGTAGAAGGGCCGGATGTTGATGTTGCAGAAAGCCCACGGCGTTGACTCGACGAGCTGGCTGCACAGGCGGTTGACCTCGTC
>JALYSJ010000188.1 GCA_030854855.1 Candidatus Dormiibacterota bacterium | reverse complement strand
GTGGGCCTTGCGGAAGGGCACTCCCGAGCTCACGAGCAACTCGGCCGCATCAGTGGCCAGAAGGGCGGGGTCCGCCGCCGCGGCGGCCAGCCTTTCGCGGTCGAACTCGAGGTACTGGACGAGCAGCGCCGCCGCTTCCAGCGAGTCCAGCCCGTTGTCGACGGCGGCCAGCAGCGCCGGCTTGTCCTCCTGGAGGTCGCGGTCGTACGCCAGCGGCAGCCCCTTCAAGACCGTCGCCAGGGTGACCAAACTCCCCAGTGAGCGGCCGGCGCGTCCCCTCAAGAGCTCGGCGATGTCCGGGTTTTTCTTCTGCGGCATCAGGCTGGAGCCCGTCGACACCTCGTCGGCGAGCCTGACGAAGCCAAACTCCGAGCTCGACCAGATGACGACGTCCTCCGCCAGCCGGCTGAGATGGATGGACACGCAAGTGCACGCGTAGATGAGATCCAGCGCGAAATCGCGGTCCGCGACGGCATCGATGCTGTTCTGCGTTAAGCGCTCGAAGCCGAGCTCGCGGCGCACCGTTTCACGCTGGAGCGGAAGTGTCGTCGCCGCGAGCGCTCCGGAGCCGAGCGGCATGTCGCCCGCAGCGTCATAAGCGCGGCGGAGGCGCTCCGCGTCTCGGAGCAGGGGCTCAGCGTGCGCGAGCAAGTGGTGGCCGACCGTCACGGGCTGCGCGCGCTGGAGGTGGGTGTAGCCAGGCATCACCCATGCGGCATGGGCCCGAGCCTTGGCGGCGAGAGCGTCGGCGACGCCGGCGACCGACTGCACAAGGTGCGAGGCAGCGAAACGGCAGAAGAGCCGGAGGTCGAGCGCGACCTGGTCGTTACGCGAGCGTCCGGCATGCAGCGAGGCTCCCGCGGGCGTGATCTCAGTCAGCCGGCGTTCGATGGCGGTATGGATGTCCTCGTCGGTCTCGCGGAACTTGAAGGTGCCCTCATCCAGCTCGCGCTTAACGCATCGCAGGCCGCGCTCGATCGTCAGCAGGCGGGATTGGGAGAGGAGGCCCGCAGCGCCGAGCCCGCGCGCGTGCGCGATGCTGCCGGCGATGTCAAACGGATACAGCTCGAAATCCGTCTCCAGCGACGACGAGAATCGCTCGAGCTCAGGGTGGAGGCCCTTCCGAAAGCGACCTCCCCACATCTTCTTGGGTGCTATAGCGTCAACCTCTTGACGTCGCCGAGCAGGTTGCCCAGCTCGCGGGCGTGCAGCTGCCCCTGGACCCTTGCTGACGTGCGCACCCCCATCCCCCACAGCTTGATGAAGCCCGCGGCCGCCGACTGGTCGAACTCATCCCCCCTGCCATAGGTCGCGAGAGAGAGCTGATACAGCTGGTGCGGTCCCTTCCGCCCGACCACCTGCGATGAGCCTTTGTACAGCTTCACCCGCACGTCGCCGGTGACATGGCGCTGGGTCTCGGCGACAAACGCGTAGAGGGCGTCGCGCAGAGGGCTGAACCACAAACCGTCGTAGACCATTTGCGCCCACTGCTGCGCGACCGTGTCCTTGAACCGCGCCACCTCTTTCGGCAGCGTGATGTCCTCCAGCGCCTGGTGAGCCTGAAGAAGCAGCACCGCGGCCGGAGCTTCGTAGATCTCGCGCGACTTAATGCCGATGAGGCGGTTCTCCATGTGATCGATGCGGCCGACCCCGTTCTCGCCGCCGATCCGGTTGAGGGCCGTCACCAGCTCCAGCGGATCGACGGCCTTGCCATCGAGAGAGACCGGCAGGCCTTCCTTGAATCCGATCTCTACGTACGCCGGCTCGTCGGGGCAGTCTCGCGGGTCGCGCGTCCAGGTGTAGACGTCGCGCGGTGGCTCGGCCCAAGGGTCCTCCAGCACGCCAGCCTCGACCGAGCGTCCCCACAAGTTCTCGTCCGTCGAGTAGGGCGACCTCAACGTGGTCGGCACCTCGATTCCATGCTTCGCCGCGTACTCGATCTCGTCGTCGCGGTTCATGCCCCACTCGCGGACGGGTGCGACGACCTGGAGGTCCGGCGCGAGCGCAGCGGTCGTGACATCGAACCGTACCTGGTCGTTGCCCTTGCCCGTGCAGCCGTGCGCGATCGCGGTCGCACCCTCGCGCCTGGCGACCTCGACCATCATGGCGGCGATCAGCGGGCGGCCCAACGCGGTCGCGAGCGGGTACTCCTTCTCATAGACGGCCCCCGCCTGCAGCGAAGGCCAGACGAACAGCCGCAGAAATGGCGCCCTGCCATCGGCGACATACGCCGCCGACGCGCCGGTCTTCAATGCTCGCGCCTGGATCGCGTCGAGGTCCGTCTTCTCGCCGAGATCGACGGTGAACGCGATCACGTCCCACCCGAGGTCCTTCAACCAACGAATCGCAACCGACGTGTCGAGGCCCCCGGAATAGGCAAGGACCAGCTTCTTATTCGGCATGCGCGAGCAGCTCCTTCAGCGAACGGCCCGCTCCGCGCTGGCGCAGCACCACGAGGATCGTGTCGTCGCCGGCGACCGTACCCGCGATCCCGGACAGACCCGATTCGTCGATGCGCCTCGCGACGAGGTTCGCCGTTCCCGGCGGGGTCTTGATCACCGCCAGGTGCTCGACCAGCTCGATCGACAGCACGAGCTCCCGCACCAGGGAGGCCGAGCTGCGGTAACCCTGGCCGGACCTGATCAGCCCGAGCTCCTGGATGTCGCGCGAGATCGTCGCCTGGGTGGCCCGCACTCCACGGCGGGCGAGCGCCTCGGCGATCTCGTGCTGTGTATGCGCCGTGCCGCGATTCACCGCCTCGAGGATGGCGTCATGGCGCTGGCTCTTGGTCGGCGTCACGTTGATATTGGCCTGCGGCCGGCGGAGATGGCCTTCCGCATCGTCGCGTGCGCGCGGTCGATCTCGGCGCTGCTGATGATCAGCGGCGGCACGAGACGGATCGAGTTGTCATCGACTGCGTTGACGATCAGGCCGGCCTCGAGGCAGGTTTGCTGGAAGTCTTTCGCGCGCGGCTCGGCGAACTCGAACGCCTGCATCAGGCCGAGGCCGCGCACTTCCTTCGCGCCGAGGTCTTGAAGCGCTTCGTGCAGCGCCTCGCCCATTTCGGCGGCGTGTCCCACCAGACCGTCGCGCTCGATCACCGACAACACTGCAAGCGCGGCTGCGCACGCTAGGGGGTTGCCCCCGAAAGTGGAGCCATGGTCGCCGGGCTCAAACACGTCAGCCCGCGGCGCGGCCAGGCAGGCGCCGATCGGAACGCCGCCGCCGAGGCCCTTGGCCAGCGTCATCACGTCGGGCGTGATGCCGTGGTGCTGGTGGGCGAACCACCGCCCGGTGCGGCCGAGTCCGGTCTGCACTTCATCGAGGATCAGGAGCAGGTTCTGCTCGTCACACCACTTGCGGACCCCGGCGAGGTAGCCGGGCGCCGCCGGGATGATGCCGATCTCGCCCATCACGGGCTCGAGCATCACGCCGACCGTGTGCTCGTTGGTCGCGGCCTTGATGGCGTCGAGGTCGTTGTAGGCAACGTGCACGAACCCGGTGGGCAGAGGCGTGAAGGGATCGGAGTACTTGTGCTGACCGCCCGCGGTGACGGTGGTGAGCGTTCGTCCATGGAACGAACCGATCGTCGTGATGATCTCGAATGCGCCGTCACGATTGCGTTTCCCCCACTTCCGAGCGATTTTGATCGCGGCCTCATTGGCCTCCGCCCCGGAGTTGCATAGGAAGACGCGCGAGGGAAAGGACAGCTCGACAAGACGTTGCGCCAGCTCGACCTGGGGCTGCGTGAAATAGAGATTCGAGGTGTGGATCAAGGAGCTCGCCTGTTTGGTCAATGCCGCCACGACGTCGTTATGAGCATGGCCGAGCAAGTTGACCGCGATGCCGGCGACCAGGTCGAGGTACTCGCGCCCAGAGTCGTCGTACACCAGACAGCCGTGGCCGCGCACGAAAGTGATGGGCAGGCGCTTGCCCGTCTGCATGAGGTAGCGGTCGGCGAGCTCTGACGTGGTGGATACCTTCACGGGGTCACCATCGTCCCGATCCCGGCCTCGGTGAACAGCTCGAGCAGCAACGCGTGCGGCGTGCGCCCATCGACTATGTGCGCGAGGGGCACCACGTCGAGCGCGCGCAGGCACGCCTCGAGCTTCGGGATCATTCCGCCGGTAACTGCGCCATCTTTGATCCGCTGGCGCGCGTCGTCACGCGACATCACCGCGACCACCTTGCCGTCAACGCCCAGAACCCCGGGCACGTCGGTCAGCAGAATCACCTTTGCCGCCTTGAGCGAGACGGCGATCTCCGCCGCGACGGTGTCCGCATTGATGTTGTACGCATGCCCGTCATAGCCGAGCCCGATCGACGCGATGACAGGGATGTAGCCGCGACCAAGAAGCGCCGTGATCGGCTCTTTGTTGATCTGTGTCACGCGCCCGACAAAACCCATCGCCTCGTCGAGTGGCTCCGCTATGATCGTCGGCCCGTCTTCGCCGCTCATCCCGACCGCCTGCCCACCGAGCCTGTTGATGGCGCCCACCAGGTCGGGGCTGACCTTGCCGGTAAGCACCATCTTCACGACCTCCATGGTCTTCTCGTCAGTGACTCGCAAGCCCTTCTTGAACGCGGGCTTCAGTCCGAGCCGTTCGCTCATCGCGCTGATCTCGGGGCCTCCACCATGAATCAAAACGGGCTGCATGCCGACATAGCGGAGCAGCACGATGTCGAGCAGCGTCTCGTCGCGGCCGGCCTCGATGACGTTGCCTCCGATCTTGATGACGACGACCTGCCCGTGAAACCGCTGGATGTAAGGCAGCGCCTCGACCAGGACCTTCGCCCGCTCTTCAACCGAAAGGCTCATGTCGTGTAGTCCGCGTTGATTCGCACGTATTCCTCCGAAAGGTCACAGCCCCAGGCTTCGGCGCGGCCGTCCGCCAGCCCAAGGGTGGCCACTATCTCGATCTCCGGCTGCTCGAACGCGCGCCGTACGGCCGAGAGGTCCACGTTGACCCCCGCGCCCCGTTCGAACACGACCAACCCACCTACGCTGAGGTGAAGCTTGTCGAGCGCCAGTTCCGCGCCACTGTACCCGAGCGCGCACACGATCCGGCCCCAGTTGGGATCCCCGCCATGGACTGCGGTCTTGACCAGGCTCGAAGAGGCGACCGCGCGGGCAGCGGTTCGGGCGTCGGCGTCTGAAAGGGCGTCCACTACGCGGACGCTGATCAGCTTGCTGGCTCCCTCGCCGTCGCTGGCGATCGCCCGGGCCAGCTGGCGGGCGACTTCGAGAAGCGCCGCCTCGAAA
>JALYSJ010000177.1 GCA_030854855.1 Candidatus Dormiibacterota bacterium | reverse complement strand
GTGGGCCTGCTGGACGCCCTCGGCATCAGCGCCGCGCACGTCGTCGGCGCTTCGATGGGAGGCTTCATCGCCCAGCTGGTCGCCATCAACCACCCGGACCGCGTCCTCTCGCTGACGTCGATCATGTCCGGACCAAGCGGAGCAGATGCGGTCCCGCCGACGCCGGAAGGATTGGCGGTCCTGATGGTCAGTCCGCCGGCCACGCGCGAGGAGCGTATCGAAGCCGCGATGTCCGCGCGGCGAGTGCTGCTTGGGTCAGGTGATCCATTCGATGAGAGCTATGAACGCCCGCGGGCCGAGCGCGCGGTAGATCGGGCGTACTACCCCGTCGGGACCGGGCGTCAGTTCATTGCCGTCCTGGCTTCGAAGCCGCGGCTCGAGCGCATGCGCCAAATCCGAGTGCCGACCCTGGTCATCCATGGGGTCGATGACGTGCTGGTGCCGGTCGAGAACGGGCGCCTGGTGGCGGAGGCGGTGCCGGGCGCGCGGCTGCTCGAGTTCGAGGGCATGGGCCACGACCTGCCGAGGCGGGTTTGGATTCAGTGCATTGACGCCATCGAGGAGATCGCGCGCCGGGCAACGCCGGTGCGGCGCCAGTAAAGATTTGAACTGGTGCGGCCGACACAGCGGCTCATTCGGCGGCCGAATAGTCCATCTAGACCTCTTCGACCGCGTCATGCGGCGGCCGAATTATTGATCTTGCTGGGTCCGTGGGAACTACATCTAGCTAAAGATCGTGGTAGCCGCGGCGGCTGAAGATCATGGGCGCTCGTCCTTCTATATGTGAGCCCTCCGTGACCAGCCCGATGAGGATCCAGTGGTCGCCCGCCTCGATGGTGTCGCGCAGCGTGCACACGGCGTAAGCGGCGACGTCGTCATCGAGGATGGGGCCGCCGATGGGGCTGTGCGGCCGGCGCCATGCGAGGGCCTCGAACTTGTCCGGGATCTTGGTGGCCATGCGGCGCGCCAGCTGCTCGCGACCGGTGGACAGGATGTTGGCGGTGAAGCCGCCGGTCTCCTGAACCGCTGGCAAGGTGTTGGAGTTCTTGTCGATGCAGGCGAGGGCGAGGGGCGGCTCGAGCGACACCGCGCAGAAGGCGCTGACGGTCAAGCCCTGAGGTCGGGAATCCGTACCGAACGCGGTCAGGACGACAACGCCGCTTGGAAAGCTGGCCATGACCTCGCGGAACCTCTGCGGATCGATCATCGCCGCGAAGGATCATCCCACGGCGTTTCATGTGAGAGAGCCGAGCCACCCGGTCTTCGCCGTTCTGTTAACGAACACTTGTTTGTGGTCCTGGGAGTGGTCAAAATGGATTGGTGGGGAACTCCCTCGATCTCTTCTCACCCGCCACCCGCGAGTGGTTCCGGAGCTCGTTCGATGGCCCGACAGAGGTGCAGGAGCGCGGCTGGCAGGAGGTTGCCGCCGGCCGGCACGTGCTCATGGCCGCACCCACCGGTAGCGGCAAGACGCTGGCCGCCTTCCTCTGGTGCCTGGACAGGCTGACCGCAGAGCCGATGCCCGCGGAAGCGGAACGCTGTCGCGTCCTTTACGTGTCACCTCTGAAGGCGCTCGCCCATGACGTCGACCGCAACCTCCGCTCGCCGCTGGTCGGCCTGCGCCATCACATCGAGGCCGCGGGACTGCAGGCGCCTGAGATTTCCGTGGCCATCCGCACGGGCGACACGCCGACCGATGTGCGGCGGTCGATTGAGCGCCACCCGCCCGACATCCTGATCACGACGCCCGAGTCGCTCTTCCTTCTCTTGACCAGCGCCGCCCGCCGCATCCTGGCCTCCGTTCGCTGGCTAATCGTCGACGAGATCCACTCCGTCGCCGCCACCAAGCGCGGAAGCCACCTGGCCCTGAGCCTCGAGCGACTGTGCGAGCTGACGAAAGCGGAGCCGCAGCGGATTGGACTGTCGGCGACGCAGCGTCCCCTGGAGGAGGTGGGGCGCTTCCTCGGCGGCTCGCACCGTGAGGTGAGCATCGTCGACGCGGGAAGGCTCAAGACCATGGAGATCAGAGTCGAAGTCCCGGTCGAGGACATGGCGAGGATGTCGGTTGAAGACGAAAACGGGCAGACGGCCAACAGCATCTGGCCCGCCATCTACCCGCGGGTGCTGCAGCTGATCCGCGAGCATCGCTCGACGATCGTTTTCGTCAACTCGCGGCGGCTGGCCGAACGAATCGCGGCCCGCGTCAATGAGCTCGCGGGCGAAGAGCTAGTGCGCGCCCACCATGGATCGATCGCGCGGGAGCAGCGCATCCTCATCGAGGACCAGCTCAAGGCGGGGGTGGTCAAGGGCCTCATCGCAACCTCGACCCTCGAGCTCGGCATCGACATGGGAGCTGTCGACCTCGTGCTGCAGATCGAGGCGCCGCCGAGCGTGGCGTCGGGAATCCAGCGGGTCGGCCGTTCGGGGCACTCGGTGGGCGAGATCTCGCGCGCGGTGTTCATCCCGAAGTTTCGCGGCGACCTCCTCGAGTCGGCGGCAGTTGTCGAGGGCATGCTCGAGGGCCGGATCGAGACGACCGTCGTGCCGCGCAAGCCACTCGACGTGCTCGCCCAGCAGGTGGTCGCGATGTGCGCCATGGACGAGTGGACGGTCGAGGACCTCGGCCGTGTCGTTCGACGCGCGTATCCGTACAGTGACCTCGGGCCGCGCGCATTCGAATCGGTGCTCGACATGCTCAGCGGCCGCTATCCATCCGATGACTTCGCGGAGCTACGGCCCCGCATCGTGTGGGATCGGGTGGCGGGCAAGGTGCGTGGCCGCGCCGGCGCTCAGCGGCTGGCGGTGACCAACCCGGGCACGATTCCCGATCGCGGCCTGTACACGGTGAACCTCGCGGACGATGGCCGGCGGGTGGGTGAGCTGGACGAGGAGATGGTCTACGAGACGCGCGTCGGCGAGACCTTCGTCCTGGGCGCCTCGACGTGGCGGATCATGGAGATCACGCCCTCTCAAGTGCTGGTGGCGCCGGCCCCTGGAGAGGTCGGAAAGATCGCGTTCTGGAAGGCCGACACGCCGAGCCGGCCGGTCGAGCTGGGGGCGGCGCTGGGCAAGATGGTTCGCGAGCTGCGGGCGGCGGAACCGCATGCGGCCGCCAAGCGATTGAGCGAACGCGCCGGCTTCGATGACCGTGCAATCAAGAATCTGCTGGCCTATCTCGAAGACCAGGCGGCTGCGACCGGCGTCGTGCCGGACGACCGGACTGTGGTGGTCGAGAGGTTTCGCGACGAGGTGGGGGACTGGCGGGTTTGCGTCCACACGCCGTTCGGCGGCCGCGTACACGCGCCCCTCGCGCTCGCGATGGAGGCGCGGTTGCAGGAGCGTCTGGGAGTCGATGTTCGGGCCATCTGGACCGACGACGGCATCGCCCTGCATCTGCCCGAGGTCGAGTCGCCGCCGTCGCTCGACGAGCTGATGCTGGACCCCGAGGAGATCGAGGCGCTGGTCTCCGCCCAGCTGCCCGGCTCGGCCTTGTTCGCGGCGCGGTTTCGCGATAACGCTGCGCGCTCACTGCTCCTACCGCGCCGCCGGCCCGGATTGCGCACGCCGCTGTGGCAGCAACGCATGCGCAGCGCGGGGCTGCTGCAAGTGGCCGGTCGGTATCCGGACTTCCCCATTCTCGCCGAGACCTGGCGCGAGGTGATGACCGATCACTTCGACATGCCCGCGTTGTTGGGGCTCCTTCGTTCGATACGCTCGCGCGAGATTCGTGTCGTCGCCGTCGACACCGAGCGCGCGTCTCCGTTCGCATCGTCGCTGCTCTTCGCCTACGTCGCCGAGTTCATGTACGAAGGCGACGCGCCTCTGGCGGAACGCCGCGCGCAAGCCCTCACCCTCGATCGCGAGCTGCTGGCCGAGCTGCTTGGCAGCGAGGACCTTCGTGAGCTTCTCGACCCGGAGGCGATCGCGGCAGTCGAGCTCGAGCTCCAGGGACTGCTGCCAGAACGATTTCCACGCGACGCGGATGAGGCGCACGACCTGCTGGTTCGCCTTGGCGACCTCACCGCGGGCGAAGCAGTCGCGCGCGGCATCTCGGAGGAGTGGCTGCGTGCGCTCGAGCGCGAGCGCCGGGCGGTGGCGGTGCGCCTCGCGGGCGAGTCGCGATGGATCGCCGCCGAGGACGCCGGCCGCTATCGCGAAGCGCTGGGCGCGAGCCTGCCGATCGGCCTGCCCGATGTCTTCCTGGTTCCCGGCCTAGATCCGCTCGACTCCCTACTCCGTCGCTGGGCTCGCACGCATGTGCCCTTCGTCACGGCCGATCCGGCCGCGCGCTGGGCTGTGGGCTCAATCGCCATCGAAGCTGCGCTGACTCGCCTCGCTGCGCGAGGCGAAGTTCTCGCCGGCGAGTTCCGGAGGGCGAAGGAGGGCCGGGAGTACTGCCATCCAGACGTGTTGCGAATTCTTCGCCGGCGCTCGCTGGCCGCCCTGCGCCACGAGGTCGAGTCGGTGGCACAAGAAGCAGTAGCGCGCTTCTTGCCCGCATGGCACGGCATTGGTGCGAAAGCCACCGGCATCGACCGGCTGCTGGAGGTCGTGTTCCAGCTCCAGGGCGAGGCACTGCCGGCAAGCGTGATCGAGCGCGACGTGATCGCGGCGCGTGTCAGCGGTTACAGCCCTCGCCTGCTGGACGAGCTCATCTCCATGGGCGAGGTCGTTTGGGTAGGCAGGGGCTCACTTGGTACCAGCGATGGAAAGGTCGCGCTGTACCTGCGCGGAGATGCTCCGCGGATTGTTCCGGAGCCTGCGGACCCACCGGAAGACAAGCTTCATTCCAGCTTGCGCGAGCACCTGAAGTCGCGCGGCGCGAGCTTCTTCCGCGATCTCTACAACGCTTGCGGCGGTGGCGATGAGGAGCCGATTCTCGACGCGTTGTGGGACCTGGTCTGGTCAGGCGAGGTGACGAACGACACATTCGCCCCACTTCGACTCCTCGGTCCGATCGCGCGCAGATCGCCTCACCGGCCGCGCCTGCCTCGACTCACCCAGCCTCGCGCGTCCGGCCGCTGGTCGCTGGTCGCGGACCTTGTCGGAGCTGGAGCGGTCCCGACTGAACGCTTGCACTCAGCGGCCGGAGTTCTGCTGCAGCGCTATGGCGTGCTCACACGCGAGGCTGTCGTGTCGGAGGGCTGGCCGGGTGGATTCGCGGCGCTATATCCCGTGCTGCGAGCGATGGAGGAGTCCGGCCGCATCCGCCGCGGTTATTTCGTCGAAGGACTGGGCGGCTCGCAGTTTGCTCTGCCGGGCGCGGTGGACAGGCTTCGCGCCTTGCGCGATTCGGGCGGCGGAATCATCGCCCTCGCAGCGACCGATCCAGCGAATGCGCATGGCTCTCTTCTTCCCTGGCCGCGATCCGATGGTCGGATGGGTCGTACTGCGGGCGCGTACTGCGTGCTGGACGATGGCCGCTTGAAGCTCTATCTCGAGCGCGGAGGACGCTCGCTCATGACTATGGGCGAGGTCACACCCGCTCACCTGCGCGCGCTGATCGGAATGGCAGTGCTGGCGGGGAGGGTCGAGGTTCAGCGCGTCGATGGAGTCCCGGTCATGGACTCTCCTCTCAACGCGATGCTGCGCGAAGCCGGCTTCACCTCCACGCATCGCGGCCTCGTCGCCTACGCCGGCCGGGGTTAGGCACGTCGGGCGCGCGCAGGGCGCACCTTAGAAAAATGCCTAGGTACCATTACGCGGGCGGGGAGTGGCGCAGCTTGGTAGCGCACTAGTCTGGGGGACTAGGGGCCCCGGGTTCAAATCCCGGCTCCCCGACTTTTTCGAGCCAAAGTTTGGTTATTTGAACTAAGCGAGAACTCCGACGCGTGCATTAACGCGGGGGTAGGTGGTTCGAGTCCAGGGCGGCCCACCCGCGCGAACCAATTAACAGAGGTTTACAGCGCAGGCTGGGACAGATAGTTGCCGGACGGAAAACGGGAAAGGCGCTTTGACTGGAGACCAATCGCGTTTAGGGCTTCGGGTTGTAGGCTTACGGTACCCAAGGCAATTTCGGGGATCCCACCTGCCTTAAGAGGGGTCTGATGGAACGTTCGGCGACAACGATCCCGCGTATCGACAAAGCCGTCATCGGCGACGACACGAAGGTGCGGACCGGCAACCAGAAGGGTGACTGCGCGGCCCCTGTGTTTGTAGCTGACGTGGAGGTGGCGTAATCGGCCGAGGTAGCGAATCGTCACTCGACCGCC
>JALYSJ010000139.1 GCA_030854855.1 Candidatus Dormiibacterota bacterium | reverse complement strand
TACGCGTCAACCGCGCTCGTCGAGATCACAGTGCCATTGTTTCACCCGCGTAACCTTGTCGTGTGGCTGACTCAAGACCCCACAAATCTGGCGAATTCCACTTTTCGCCGCGCCCCAACCGGGCCGCCGAGATCAACTGGCAGCCCTGGTCTGAAGCCGCGTTCCTGGAAGCCAAGCAGACCAGCCGCCCGATTCTCCTCTCTATCTCCGCGGTCTGGTGCCACTGGTGCCACGTGATGGACGAGACGACGTACTCGCATCCGGGCATCATCGACCTTATCAACCGCGAGTACGTGCCTGTTCGGGTGGACAACGACGTCCGGCCGGACATCAACCAGCGGTACAACATGGGCGGCTGGCCGTCGACAGCCTTCCTCACCTCCTCAGGCGACATCCTCACCGGGGCCACCTACATGCCGCCGGATCAGATGGCCGACGCGCTGAGCCGCGTGGCCGGCTATTACCGGACCAACCAGACCGACATCGCTACCCGGGTCCTCGAGGCGCGCAAACGTGCCGGGTCAGCGATGGCCCGAAGCGCGGGTTCACTTGACGACGGCATGGTCGATGCAGTCCTCGAATCGGTAACCGCCGCTTACGACCCCGAGTACGGCGGCTTCGGCAACGCGCCCAAGTTCCCCCATACCGACGCCATCCTCCTGCTCCTGGAACAGTCACAGCTGCGCGCCGACGCCGAGTTGCAGAAGATGGCAGTCCACACCCTCGAGCAGATGGCTGGAGGGGGCACGTACGACCAGGTCGAAGGCGGCTTCTTCCGGTATTCGACGACGCAGGATTGGAGCGTTCCGCACTTCGAGAAGATGCTGGAGGATCACGCCGGCTTCGTCAGCTCCCTGTCCCTGGCCTGGATGGAAGGTGTGCTCGACTCCACGACGGGTTACCTCGACCGCGTCCTTCGCGACCCGAAGACGGGACTTTATGGCGGCAGCCAGGACGCCGACGAGCACTACTACTCAATGGACGCCGATGAGCGGGCTCAGACGCCGCCGCCGTTTGTAGACCGCCGGATCTACACCTCGTGGAACGCGGCCCTCGGCATCGCCTACCTCGACGCCTCGCGGCGCCAGGCTAGACCCGCGCTTCGCGAACACGCAACGAAGTTGCTCGAGGCGCTCTTTCGCAGCGCACATCGGCGCAACGAAGGCATGCACCACGCTGAGGGGGTTGGCGGCCAGCTCACCGACCAGGTATGGAGCCTATGGGCCGCGGTGCGCGCCCACCAGGCCGGACTCGGCGACCAATGGCTGCCGGCGGCGCTGGACCTGGCTGCTCACATCGACGAGCGATACGGCGATCAACGCGCAGGCGGCTATTTCGACCATGCGCGAAGCGATGCGCTAGGCCGCCTGGCGGAGCCGATCAAACCGCTGCTCGAGAACTCGATAGCGGCGATGGGACTTGTCGAGCTCGACATCCTGGCGGGCGATCCAGCAGCGCCACATCGGGAACGCGCGCGCCGTGCTCTCGAATCGGTGGCTGCCCTGCCGCGCCAATACGGCCTGATGGCGGCGACGTTCGCAAGGGCGCTTGATCGCATGAGTCACGCGATCAAGGTGACGACAAGCAACGCTCAGCTTGCGCGCGCCGCCACCCTCGCCCACCCGTACGCGGTGATCGATCCAAGCGGCGATCGGCGCGCCGTCGTCTGCGTCGGGACCATATGCTTGGCGCCTGTGTCGACCCCGCAGGAAGTAGTCGAAGCGTTGAAAGAAGCCTCGACCAGCCGTGCCTGAATCCCGGCGTCACTTTTCGCGCCGGGTCAACAAGGCGCTTGACGACCCGGACCTTCAGCACGCGCTGACCCACGCCATGACCGGGCTGCGCGATCGGCGCAACAAGGCTTTCGAAAGCTTCGACTTCGCCAAGGGACGCGCCGATCTGAAAGCGCGGCGGAGGGCCAACCTCGAGCGATTGCCCGAGCTCGTCGAGCAGTTCAAGCAAAGGTTGGAGGCAGTCGGCGGCAAGGTTCACTTCGCCAAAGACGCCGCCGCGGCGCGCGACATCATCGCCCAGATCTGCTGGAATGCGGGGAGCTCACGCGACCTGAATGGCGATGGCGGGCGCATGGTCGTGACCAAGGTCAAGACCATGGCGGGTGAAGAGATCGAGCTGAACCCCTACCTCGAATCGCTTGGCATGGAGGTCGTCGAGACGGACCTGGGCGAGCGAATGGTGCAGCTGACGCATACGCATCCGTCGCACCTGATCGCGCCGGCGATTCACCTCACGAAAGAGGACGCGGCCAGAGTGTTTGGCACGGAGCCTACCGTCGAGGCGATCCAGCACCATGCGCGGCAATCGCTGCGTCAGAAGTTCATCGATGCGTCGGTAGGTATCAGCGGCGCCAACATGGCCATCGCGGAGACAGGGACCATCGTGCTCGTCACTAACGAGGGCAATGCCGACCTCACGACGACGCTCCCGCCTGTGCACATCGCCCTGTTCGGCGCCGATAAGGTGGTGGCCACGCTCGATGACGCGGTGGCGGTTCTGCGGATGCTCCCGCGAAGCGGGACGGGCCAGGTGATGACCAGCTACGTGAACTGGATCACCGGTCCGTCGCGCTCAGCCGACATCGAGCAGTCGCTGACCATCGGCGTGCACGGACCGCGCGAGGTGCACTGCGTGATCCTCGACAACGGCCGCGAAGAGATGCGAGCCGACCCATTGTTTCGCGAGGCGCTGACCTGCATCCGCTGCGGCGCGTGCTCCAACGCGTGCCCGCCCTTTATGGCCGTGAGCGGCCACCAGTTCGGCCACATCTACAACGGTCCGATCGGGCTGGTCCTCACACCGTTTCACCACGGACTCGAAGCCGCCGACCTGCCCAACACGCTCTGCACCCAGTGCAACGCATGCCAGGAGATCTGCCCAGTCGACATTCCGTTGCCGCGCCAGATCCTCGAGCACCGCAAGAAGGGCCGCAAATCGCTGCGCAAGCAAGCGGTGTTGGGACTGTGGAAGCGGCCAGAGCTGGCTGACCGGGTGATGCGCGCGGGAGCGCCGTTCAGCAGGCTGGTGCCGGGGACGCCCAGGCTGGCCCGCGTCCCCTATCGGGATCGGGTCGTCCCGAGCGACGTCGACGGCGAGCCACTCACGATCTTCGCCTCGTGCATGGTCGACAGGGTCCAGCCGCAGGCTGCCGTCGCGCTCGAACGGATTGCCACAGCGGCGGGCTTCAGGGTTGGTTTTCCCAAGGGGCAATGGTGCTGCGGCCTGATCGCCGCCAATGCGGGTGACTTTGAGGGCGGCGCGGCGCTGCATTCGAGCCTGGCCAAGAGTCTTGGAGATTCCAAGGGTCTGATCGTCACACCCTCTGCGTCGTGCTTCGGCGCCTTCACGATCGACGCGTCCGACTGGGGCGCACCGGCGTCGGGCGACCTGAAGTCGCGCATGCGGGACTCGACGCGATTCGCCCTCGAGGTTCTGACCCGCAACCCGAAGCTCGTCGACCCCAATCAGATGAGCCTGAAGGTCGCTTACCACGACTCGTGCCAGAGCCTGCGTCAGCTCGGACTCAAGAGCGAGCCGCGCCGTCTTCTCGAGCTCGCCGGCTACGAGGTGGTCGACATCCCCGACATCGCGAACTGCTGCGGCTTTGGCGGCACCTTCAGCCTCGAGTGGCCCCGGGTCGCGGGCCGGCTCGCGCAGTGGAAGCTCGACGCCATCGCCAAGACCGGGTGCACCATCGTCGCGTCGGACAATCCCGGCTGCCTGATGCACATCGAGACCGCCGCTCGGCACCGCCGGATCGACCTGAGAGTGGCCCACGTGCTGGAGCTGGTCGCTGAGCACCTGGCCTGATCGGTAGGCTTAGCGTTTCGTGAAGATCACCCTCGTCTCGACGCCGCCCGCGGAGCTCCCAGTCGACGCTCTTGCCGTCGCGGTCGCCGCTGGACAGCGCCTGTCGGGCGCCAGCCTCGAGCTTGACAAGTCGCTCGGTGGCGTGCTGTCGGAAATGATCGCCAGCGCCGAGTTTCGCGGCCGCATCCATGAGGTGCTTCCGGTTCCGATACCGGGCGCCAAGGGACCTCGCAGAATCATCCTCTACGGAGTCGGAGCCATCCGAGACCTTGACGGCCAGCGGCTGCGCTCGGCTCACCACGAGCTGATCCGCGCCTCGCGCACGTACGGCTACAAGCGCATTGGCCTTGTCCGCGCCGAGCCTCCACTGGCCATGGACACCCTGCGAGCAGTGGTCGAAGGCTGCGTCATGGGCACCTTCGAGCGGCGCTCGCGACAGACTGGCGCGCAGCCGGAGCGACGTGAGATCGAAGAGCTCGTGCTCACCGGCTTTGGGCTCGGTCGCGAGCACGAGGTCGTGGCCGCCCAGGAGAACGGAGAGGCCACCAACCGCACGCGTGAATGGCAGAATGCACCGCCGAACGAGCTGACGCCGGAAGCGCTTGCCCAGGAGGCCACGAGGATTGCGCAGCGACATGGTCTCGAGGTCGAGGTACTTGGACCGGCCGAGCTTCGGACAGGTGGCTACAACCTGCTCCTGGGTGTCGCCGCCGGCTCCGACAAGCCGCCGCGACTGATCCGCCTGCGCCATCGGGGCGGCCGGCCGGCGGGCTCTCCCTCGCAACCAAGCGCTCCGGTGCTGGCCCTGGTGGGCAAAGGCGTCACATTCGACTCGGGAGGCATCTCGATCAAGCCCGCCGAAAACATGAGCATGATGAAGTCCGACATGGCGGGCGCGGCCGCGGTGTTGTCCGCCATCGACGTCATCGCCGCTCGCAAACTGCCGATCGATGTCATGGCGGTGATCGCCGCCACCGAGAACATGCCGGGGCCATCGGCGCAGCGGCCGGGTGACGTGCTCGTGAGCGCAGACGGCAAAACAGTCGAAATCGTGAACACCGATGCCGAGGGGCGGCTGATTCTCGCGGACGCGCTGACTCATGCTCTGCGCAACGGCGCGACTCACATCCTTGACCTGGCGACATTGACGGGCGCCGCGAAAATCGCGATCGGACATGCGGCGTCGGCGGCGGTCAGCAACGACGACACCTTCTGGGCACTGGTCGAGCGCGCCGCAACGGATGCCGGCGATAGGGTCTGGCGCCTGCCGATCTTCGCCGACTACCGGGTCTTGCTCCGCAGCCAGATCGCGGATTTGCGCAACTCCGAGTACGGGGAAGCCGGGACCATACTGGGGGGCATGTTCATCGGCGAGTTCGCCGGCGGCAAGCCGTGGGCCCACCTGGACATCGCCTCCTCCAGCTGGAATACGAATACCGAGCTGACGACCGTGCTGCGCGGCCCGAGCGGCGCCGGGACCCGGCTGTGCATCTCACTCGCGGAACTGATGTCGGGCGCGGAGCGTTAACCAACCCATGGGGATCCTGGAGACCATCAACTCGCCCGTCGACCTTCGAGCCCTGGACCAGCCGCATCTCTCGGAGCTTGCTGAAGAGGTCCGCGCTTTCCTCGTCGAGCAGATCTCGAAAACTGGCGGCCATCTGTCGCCCAACCTCGGAGTGGTCGAGCTCACTTTCGCCCTGCACAGAGTCTTCAACAGCCCCAAGGACGCGATCGTGTGGGACACCGGGCACCAGGCTTACGTGCATAAGATCGTGACCGGCCGGGCCAGGGACTTTGATCGGCTGCGGCAGGCAGGCGGGCTGTCCGGTTACCCCTCGCGCCAGGAATCCGAACACGACCTCGTGGAGAACAGCCACGCGTCGACATCGCTGAGCTACGCGCTCGGGATCGCCGAAGCCCGGCTACGAAAGCGCATCGGCGGGCACGTCGTCGCGATCATCGGTGACGGCGCGCTGACGGGCGGTATGGCCTACGAAGCGCTCAACCAGATCGCCCACCTGCAGCCGCCGAACCTGATCATCGTCATCAATGACAACGGCCGCTCCTACGCGCCCACCGTCGGTGGTCTGGCCCGTCATCTGTCACAGCTGCGAGTCGACCCGCGTTACGAGCGGATCAAAGATGACATCTCTCGATTGCTGCGCGACTTGCCTCTCGTCGGCTCCACGGCCGACCAGGCCGCGTACCGGGTCAAGGAAGGTCTCAAGCAGCTCCTGCAGCCCTCCACGATCTTCGACAGCCTCGGCATCAAGTACGCGGGGCTCGTGAATGGACACGACGAGGCGGCGCTGGAAGAGGTGCTGTCGCGCGCAAAGAAGCTGCGCGAGCCTGTCGTCGTTCATGTGGTGACGGAAAAAGGACACGGGTACGGCCCTGCTGTCGAAGACGAGGTCGACAAGCTGCACGGTGTGTCGGCATTCGATCCGCTGACCGGACGCGCACGCTCGACCGAGGTCAGCTACACCGACGTCTTTGGAGAAGCCTTGATGACCGCGGCGGCCAGGCGGCCAGAGGTTTGCGCGATCACAGCCGCTATGGCGTCGTCGACCGGTCTTCTGAACTTCGCGAAGGAATTCCCCGATCGGTTCTTCGACGTCGGCATATGCGAGCAGCATGCCGTCACGTTCGCGGCCGGCCTTGCCATGGCAGGCATGCATCCGGTCGTCTGTATCTACTCCACATTTCTCGCCCGAGCTTTCGACCAGACTCTCATGGACGTCGCAATGCACAAGCTTCCGGTGACCTTCGTGATCGATCGCGCCGGCGTTACGGGTCCCGACGGCTCATCCCACCACGGAATCTTCGACCTCTCCTACCTGCGACTGATCCCCAATCTGAAGATCGCCGCACCCGCCGACGCCACCGAGCTATGCGCGCTGCTGGAAACAGCGCTGGCGACCGACGGTCCAGTCGCGATTCGCTATCCGCGAGGTCCGGTGCCGTCGACTCCCGATCTGCCTGTGGAGCCGCTTCCCGTCGGTCGCTGGGAAGAGCTGCGCAAGGGCAAGGACGCGGTGATCTTCGCGGTGGGCCGCATGGTCGAGGTCGCGAAAGAGGCTGCGGAGCGTTTGGAGATGAAGGGCGTTTCCTGCGGCGTGGTGAACGCGCGATGGGTGAAGCCGGTCGACCCACGAATCGTGGAATGGGCGCGAAGTCATGCACTGGTGGTGACCGTCGAGGACAACGTCGGCACTGGAGGCTTCGGCGGCGCGGTGCTCGAAAGCCTAGCCCCTTATGGACTTGCCGGCCGCGTGAGGATGCTCGCACTGCCCGATCAGTTCTTGCCGCAAGGCAGAGCGTCGGACATCCTGAAAGAGAACGGGCTGGACGCCGCGGGCATCGCGAAGGCGGTCTACGAAGCAGTGAAGGGATCCTTCGCCAAAAAGGCGGCGGAGAGCTAGAGCTTCTTGCGTCCGGCGAAGCCTTCACCGACATGGTGCCAGTGCTCGACCCGGTCTTCGCCAAGCTTCCAGCACAGCTCGATAGGCTCGCCGCCACGGTACGAGGGAAAGTCGATCAATCCCTCCAGAGGCCCCTTCAGCTGAATCCCCATTCCGTTCAGGCTCGCCACCGCTTTGAGCAGCTCGAGCTCCGCGCCGCCGACCGCGTCGCGGGCTTGCTGGTGCCGGTCGCGGTCCTGAGCTCCGGCCGCGGGGCGCTTGGATTCGTATTCGGCGATCCGAGCCTGGTCCTCGAGCTCAGGCAATAGAGCCGACAATTCCGCGATCTGCTGGACGACCCTGCGCACGCGAGGAAGCTCGCTGTTCGCCTCTTCGACGGTGTATGTGCGGAGCCTTTGCACCGCTCAACGATAGTCCGAAACGGGGCAACGTCCACACTTAACAGGGATGGAACAGAAAGAGGCGATGCAGCGACTTGCCGGCTCGGCCGTAGCTCGCCTGGCGACGGTGGATGAGCACGGAAAGCCGCACGTCGTGCCGATTGTTTTGGCCGTCGCCGGCCACACGCTTTACTTCGCCGTCGACCCGAAACCAAAGAAGACGCTTGACCTCAAGCGCCTGAAGAACATCAATGCGAATCCCGCGGTCGCGGTCCTCGCGGATCACTATGAGGACGACTGGACCAAGCTCTGGTGGGTTCGGGCCGACGGGACTGCGCGCGTGGTCACCGACAGCGCAGAAGCCGCACGTGCAACCGACCTGCTCGCGAGCCGGTACTCGCAATATCGGGACGCCAGACCGCCCGGTCCAGTCGTCGCGATCCACATCGACCGGCTGACCGGATGGAACGGGGCTGGTTCGCCCTAGCGATTGAAACTTGACAAGACTAGACGTCTAATCTAGTCTCGTTCCGGGGTGGTAGCGACCAGGGAGAGGATTCTCGGCACAGCCCGAGACCTGATCGCCCAGGGAGGTAGCCCAACTGTGGCCGAGCTCGCGGCGGCGGCGGGCGTCTCGCGAGCGACCTTCTATCGCATCTTCGAGACACGCGAGACGCTGCTGGAGGCACTCGACCTTCAACCCGAGCCCGGCGCTCGCGAACGAATCCTGGATGTCGGCCTCAGCCTGGTCGGCGCGCACGGCCTGACCGCCCTCTCGATGGACGATCTAGCCACCCAGGCCGGCGTCTCGCGCGCCACGCTGTACCGCCTCTTCCCCGGCAAGCCGGCCCTGTTCACAAGCCTCGTCCACGCGTATTCGCCACTCGACCCGGTAGGCCATCTGCTGACCACGCGGCGCGGAGAACCACCAGAAATTCTCATGCCCGAAATCGCACGGACCGTGTATCGAACCTTCTACGACGCTGGTGAAAGCCGCGTCGGCATTTTGCGTGCCCTCTTCTTTGAGATCAGCTCACTTGCTCCCGACACCGCGGAGGCGGCTCAGGAGGCGCTCCTCACCGTGTTCGCGTCTCTTGCCGGGTACGTGATGGAGCACATGCAATCGGGACGCCTGCGCGCAATGCACCCGGTGTTGGCTCTGCAGTCGTTCATAGGTCCGATCGCGTTCCACCTCATCACCAGGCCGCTGGCCGAGCGAATGCTGAACATCGCCATCGACGGAGAGCAAGCGGTGACCGAGCTCGCCGAAAACTGGTTGCGCGCGATGACACCGAAGGAGGGTGATCGTGAGTGAATCCTTTGCCGTTGACATGGACAACGTTTCCAAATCGTTTGGAACCATCAAGGCCCTTGACGGCGTGACCCTCAGGGTCAGGTCGGGTGAGATCTACGGCCTGCTCGGGCCAAACGGGGCCGGCAAGACGACGCTCATCCGATCGATCGTGGGCCTTGTTGTGCCGAGCGGTGGCACCGTCACTGTCCTTGGCCAGCGCATGCCGAACCTGGACGTGCTTCGGCGCATCGGTTACATGACCCAGCTGGCGGCGCTTTACCCCGGCCTGTCCGTCGAGGAGAACGTCCAGTTCTTCGCGGCGATCAACGGCGCGGAAGGCGGAGTCACCGACGCGCTCAAGCTTGTCGACCTCGACGAGCGGAGAAAGTCGGTAGTGGCGACGTTGAGCGGTGGTATGAGGCAGCGCTGTTCGCTTGCATGCGCCTTGGTGCATCGTCCACAGCTACTTCTGCTCGATGAGCCGACAGTCGGCGTCGATCCCCAGCTGCGCGTCCAGTTCTGGGAGGAATTTCGGAGGATGGCGGAAGC
The DNA here is from genome assembly GCA_030854855.1 of Candidatus Dormiibacterota bacterium. Lineage (GTDB taxonomy): Bacteria > Chloroflexota > Dormibacteria > Dormibacterales > Dormibacteraceae > Palsa-870. The sequence goes on along the minus strand of JALYSJ010000139.1, from coordinate 1,349 downwards.
GGGCACCACGATCATCGTTTCGAGTCACGTCATGGACGAGGCGGAGCGCTGCCAGCGCCTTGGCCTCGTCCAGTACGGAAAGCTGCTCGCAGAGGGAACTCCTGACGAGGTGCGCGCACAGGCCGGCACAACCAACCTCGAGGAGGCATTCTTGCGGCTGGCGGGGAGGACAACATCATGAGCGGGCACCGGGTCGGCGCCATCGCCAAGCGGCTGCTGCAGCAATTTCGCCGCGACCGACGCACCCTTGCGCTCTTGTTCGTCGCGCCGATCGTCATCCTTTCGCTCCTCGGCTACTTGATTCGCGGCTCGGCATCTTCACCGGCGGTCGGGATCGCCAACGAGGACCAGGGTCCGCTGGGCGCAATGGTGGCGAGCGCCCTGCAGGGCTCGAGCAAGATCACCACCAGCTCGATTCAGTCAGCGGACGGCGAAGCCAGGCTGAAAGGCGGCACGCTCGTCGCGTACATCGTTTTTCCATCCGACTTCAGCGCACGAGCCCAGCAAGGCGTGATCGCTCCAGAGGTCCACATCGAAGGATCACAACCGGGGATCGCCGGACCAGTGCTGCAAGCACTGCAGGCAGCTCTGATCTCGACAGCGTCACTGCGTCCGGGCAGCTCGCTGCAAGTGGCGCCGAAGGTCGTCTATCTCTATGGCGGCCGAGATTTCGACACCCTCGATTATTTCGGCGCCGCGTTCATCGGGATCATCGTGTTCTTCCTCGTCTTCGTCATCACGATCGTTTCGTTCCTGAACGAGCGGTCGCAAGGCACGCTCGAGCGGCTGATGGCGAGCCCGCTACGGCGGGGAGAGATCGTGATCGGCTACATGCTCGGCTTCACGGTGCTGGCCCTGATCCAGTCGATCGAGGTGCTCGTCTTCTCGCTGGCGGTGCTCCACGTTCACAACGCAGGGAATGTCGGGCTCATCTTCGGCATCGAGGCGCTGATGGCCATCGGCGCCGTCAACCTCGGCATCTTCCTCAGCATGTTCGCCCGGACAGAGTTCCAGGCGGTGCAGTTCATACCACTGGTGATCGTTCCCCAGCTGCTTCTGTCAGGGATCCTCTTCCCCGTCTCCACAGAGCCGAAGCCGCTGCAGCTGATTTCGAACGTGCTGCCACTCACCTACGCGGTCAGCGGCCTGCGCGACGTGATGGTCAAGGGCGCGGACCTCACGTGGGGCTCGCTGCAGCTTGACGTAGGTGTCGTGCTGGGCTTCGTCATCGTGGTCCTGATCGCGGGTGCGACGACACTGCGTAGACGCATCGCCTGACTCATCACCCGTAACCTTGTTTCGATGTTGCTTGCGTGCTCGCGCCGCTGCGGCGGCCGGCTGTTTCGCGC
>JALYSJ010000097.1 GCA_030854855.1 Candidatus Dormiibacterota bacterium | reverse complement strand
CGGGGCCGGAGCGGCGGCGGGCGGCGCAGCCCCACCCCACGCGGGTGAGGAGGCCGGCCTTGCCGGCGACGCCGCGGGATGATCCCAACTCGGCGACGCGGGAGGCGGGACGACGATGGTTGGTGCGACCGGAGCGGTCGGCCGCGCGGACGCGGGCGGAGCCCAGGTCGAGGCGACGCCCGCGGTCTGAGTGGTCGGCGATGCGGGCCGCACGGGAGGCGCTGCCTTCTTGCGCTTGTGCCTGCGGCGGGTCCGCAAATAGAGGATGGCAGCGAAAATAGCCGCCACGGCAAGAATTATGTCTGCGTATTCAACTGGCATCCGGTCGAGAGCTCCTTTCGCCGATTCCGGCTAGGTATCAGATCAAAAATTACGTAGTGCAGAATTATGGCATCAGGTATTGCCGAGTCAACCTCAGTTGAGGGTAACTGGTCGGTTGCAGGATCGCTACGACCCGACGCTCCCATCGATGACCAGTCGCCCTGAGGCGACCCCCGGCACTGTGATGTCGGCCTCGAGGGAATGAGTTCCTACTCCGAGTGGCTCGCCCGTGACAACATGAACCGAAACACGCCTTCCCAACGGTAGATCGAGGCGGCGCGGCAGCGGCGCGAGGCCGGCGTGCGTCTCGATCTTGAGCTGATGACGGACGAGCACGACTCCGTCGAGCCGCAGACCGGTCACCCCGACGAGCACCGCCGGCCTGGTCCGGTTGTCGAGCACGAAGCTCATGCCCTCCTGCTCTGAGCGCAGGCTTGTCGGGTCGGCCAGCCGCTCGGCGAGATACCGCGGTATCTCTGGCCGCGGATTCGCCGGCGGCAACTTCGAAGTCACTATGAAGACCAGCTCCGAGCGATCGAGCTCACGTCCGCTCGCCGTGAGCACGGCTTCGAGCCTGTACTGTCCCTCGGCGGGGAGCGGCAGGCTCAACGTCGTCGCGCTCACTGCCGGCTCGAATGCCGTCGGGACCTCCACTTCCACCGTCCCCGAGTAGGACTTTCTCTGCAAAGCGTCGCGCAGCCGGTCGACGCCCTTGGCGCTCGCCGCACGTTCACGTGACAGTGACCAGCGGATCGAGCCGCGCCCAAAAACCTCCGGATCGTCGTTGACGACCACCAGCCGCGCGGCGAAAGGTACGTCCGGCTTCTGAAGAATTCCGAATGGCCGGTCGGGCTCGAAGGCCAGCGGCTCGATGATCACGCGGGTCGGCGCGAAAGCGCGAGCGAGCGCCGCGAACGCACGCTTCTGACGCCTGGCGCTGTCGAGCAGCCCAAAGCCGATGCCGGGAAAAGGATCGACGAGGTGATACGCAAAGGCGCCCCAGCACGGCTCGAACTTACGTGTCCGCATGTGCTCCGCGGCAAAGCGCACCACATCAGCCTGGTATTGCTGCGACGCGTCGGCGTAGGACTCGAGGCTCTGATGCGCGGAAGGCAGACCCGCGCCTCGCTCTGCCCAGTTGACGGGCTGAAAGCCCGCATAGCGCCATGACGGCTCATCGTCCGCCACAGGCCATCGTGTCTCGATGTGCTCCCAGGCCGGCGAGCCGGCATCGGGCAACGACTGCGCCCCGAACGCCGTGACTATCAGTGGTTCGACGTGCGCGAGGTCCGACCACGAACCCGCCGACCACCCCAGCATCAGGTGCAGATCAACCTCACCCGACGCGGCAAGTGCGGGCCGGCTCGGGTCGATCCGCTCGAAGGACCCTTTCAGATCCTGGTCGATCGAGTGGTTCTGCCGCACGGCATGAACTTCGCCGAGATCGGAGTTGGTCGCCAGCCAGGGCGGGTCGTCGTGCGCGATCCAGACCACGATCGACGGCCGGTTGTGGAGCATCTCTACCATCTCCGTCTGCTGCTCACGGGCGGCCTGCTCGAAAAAGCGCGAATCGTGGCCGGTCGCGTGATATGCGTACGTGCCGGTGAGCGGCAGGTCTTGTAAGACGACCATGCCTGCTGCATCGGCGCGCCTGTAGAACTCTTCGGGCATCACGTTCGCGACCACGCGCAACGCGTCGAGGTTGGCCTCTTTCGCCGCCGCGAGATCGGCATCAAAGCGATCGACAGTCAGCTCATCGAGTCGGTATGACGGGGAGTAGCACGCGCCGCGAAGAAAGATCGGACGCCCATTCACCGAAAGAGTCCATCGGCGCGACCCGATGTCCCACGTGAGGTCGCGGAACGCAAAGGTGTCCTCCACGCGTGACGACTCCGTTCCGGCCGCTCGAGTCACAAGCTCCGCTCGATAGATCTGCTGCTCGCCCAGGCGCCATGGATCCCAGCGTCGCACGCCCGGAAACGCCAGCCGCATCGTCACGGTCTGGTCCGCACCACCAGCGAGATGCACATCGCGAGTGAGCCGTAATGCCTCTCGACCAGGCGCAGGGACGATGAGCTCAACCTCGCCGTCCATATGGCGCCCGTCGAGATTGCGCAGACGCACCTCGACTTCGAGCCGGCCGTCGCCGGCCTCAAACCGCGGCTTCAGCCGCATCCAGTCGATCGTGATCGGGCCGACGTACTCGAGCTCGACTGGGCGCCACAGACCGATGGGCACCTCCAGCTCGTACTGGTCGGGCAGGCTCGAGTATGCCGAGGCGGGGTACGGCTTCAGGTCTCCGTCATTGAACATACCCATGATGTGACGCTTCTTGTCGGGTTGCGTCTCAACTGGGGACTCGCAGCAGATGACTAGCAAGTTTTCGGCTTTGAGGTATGGCGTCAGGTCGAAACCGAATGGAGCGAAATAGCCGTAGTGCGACCCGAGAAGCTTGCCGTTGAGCCATACGTTGGTGGCGAGAAAAGCTCCTCCGATTCGCAAGACGACACGGCCTCCATGATCCGGACGCGGAAACTCCGTTCGATACCAGATGGACTGGCGCCCCTGACGAGCCGACAGCTGGCGCGGAACTTCGATCGGCTTCCAACCTGAGCCGCGGCCCAGGGTCAGCCGCTCGGCCTCGCCCTCGCCGAGAGACATCCACACCGCCTCCCACGCACTCAGCTCGCGGATGCCCGCGGATCGCTGCGACAGCGGCAGGAACAGGCAATCGCTCATCTATGCAAGGCCACGTATGCACCGTCCGCGGTGGCGCAGAAAAGGACTGGACGGCCGATGGCGCCGGCAAAGGCCGCGGTTTGGGAGCGTTCGACCAGCGCGAGGATGCTTCCTCCGAAACCGGCACCCATGATTCGCGCGCCGTAACACCCTGCGGCGCGCCCGGCCCTCTCGACGAGCGCGTCCACGGTCGGTGTCGAGACTTCGAAGTCATCACGGAGACTCTCGTGTGACTGCTTCAACAACCGACCGAGCTCATCGAAGTCGCGTCGCTTCAGCGCCTCGACAAAGGAGTGAACGCGCGCGATCTCCGAATCCACGTGACGCCGCCGCTTGGGATGGCCGGCCTCAACTTCGTGCCGCCGCTGGTTGTAGGGCGTCGCAGCGAGCGAGCGGTGCTCGCCCGAATCGATCACGGCGATCGCGACCTCATCGGGAAACGGCACCTCCGCGTAATCCAGAGTCCTGCAATCGAGCAGCAGCGCGTGGCCGCGCCGCCCCAGCGCGGAAGCGAACTGGTCCATCACTCCGACCTCGACGCCCGTCGCTCGCTGCTCTGCTCGCTGGCATGCGAGAGCCGCCTGCTTGCCGTCCATGTCCGGACGGAGCCCTACGGCAACCGCGACAAGCAGCGCGGCGGATGAGCTGATGCCTGCGCCCGGAGGCACTTCGGAAATCACTCTCACCGCCTCCGGCTTCGCATTCAGCTCCTCCCCCACCGCGCGCACGTATGCCAGACCGCCCTCCACGTCGCTGTCGACCGACCAATTCTCGGCGGCGCGTCCGGAGACGGTGGTGTACTTGTCGACGGCCGCCGGCAGAACCACCCCACCGAGGTAGTCAACGTGCTCGCCTATGAGGTTCACGCGACCGGGCGCTCGGCCCAGCCACGCCTGCGGACTAGATTTCACGCAGCTTCGCGGCTGTGTCTTCGGCTCGCGCATCCAGGATGAACGCCCCGGCTCCGATCTCGGAGCCGGCGAGGTACTTCAATTTGTCCTTGGTCCTGTTGGCGGGATAGAACTCGACGTGGAAGTGGTGGTGCTGGCCGCCGCGGCCGGGCGGCTTCTGGTGCATCGCCATGACGTAAGGAAGCGGGATGCCGAAGAGGCGGTCGTACTTCTGCAACAGGCCTTTGAGGATGCGGGCGAACGACTCGTCATCGTCATCATCTAGGTCCAGGAGTCCGCCGCGATGGCGGATCGGCGCGAGGTGCACCTCGTAGGGCCAGCGAGCAAACGACGGGACGAAGGCGATCCAGCGCTCATCGCGCAGCACGGTTCGCTCGCCTCCGCGCTCACCTTCGAGGACATCGCAGTAGAGACACCGGCCGGTCTTCCTCATGTGTCGCGCCTCGGCAGCCAGCTCGCGCTGGATGATCGGAGGCACGAAGGGGTACGCATAGATCTGTCCGTGCGGATGGCTGAGCGTGACGCCAATCACCTCGCCGCGGTTCTCGAAGACGTAGACGTAGCGAACGTTGGGCAGCCGGCCAAGCTCATTGGTGCGATCACGCCAGACCTCGATGAGGTCCTTGATGTGATCGACGCTCTGCTCACCAAGCGATGAATCGTGCGCCGGCGTGTAGCAGACAACCTCGCAGCGTCCCTGCTCGCCCGTATAGGCGGGAAAGCGGTTCTCGAAAACGGCGATGTGATAGTCAGGCTCGGGAATCTCCGTCTCGAGCTGTCCAGGCCGGGTCGGGCATAGGGGACAGTGGTCGGCGGGGGGATGGTAGGTGCGGTCTTGTCGCCACGGCGCGACGGTGACCCATTCCTCGAGCAGGGGATGCCAGCGAAGCTCGCTCAAACCTTCTCGTAATAGATGAGGTACCGGCCGTCTGGCTTGGTGACCACCCGCTTGGCGAGCCTCTTGGTTTTCAAGTGCTCGAAGAGTCTAGTGGAGCCCTTGGACTGGTAGAATTTCGAGCGAAGTTCAACGCCCGTGGGGCAAAGGAGGTGAGGCGGAAGCTTGGATAAACCGAATCGTGGTGCCAACCGCCTCGTTTGCCAGCCGGGAGCTCGGGAGGAAGTAAGCCTCTAGGGCTTCCAATTTCCGGATCCGGCTCCTGGAGTCGGAGGCGGAAGCACTGCGAACGTCGACAACAGGGGCCCGGAACTTCCGGGCCCTTGTCTTTTGGGGCGCGGGCAAGGGCGATCATTTGCCCGCAGCCCCCAAGCTAGGATCTTTGAATGAGCCAGGATTTTTCCGCGCGACTCAACGAGCTCCCGGAGGGCTGGCTCAAGGCAATGGGCGTGACCATCACTTATGCCACGTCGGATGAGGTTCGCGCCGAGCTGACGGTAGGGCCCGAGCACTTGCAGGGCTACGGGATCGTCCACGGCGGCGTCCATTGCGGCCTCATCGAGTCACTGGCGTCGATTGGCGCCGCCCTCGTTGCGCTTCCCCGCAAGCAGTCTGTCGTCGGACTCGAGAACAACACGAGCTTCGTCCGTGCTGTGCGGGCGGGCGCCAAGCTGCGTGCCATCTCGACTCCGATCACGCGCGGCCGGCGCACCCAGGTCTGGGAGGCCCGAGTGCTCGACGAAAAGGATCAGATCGTCGCGTCCGGGCGCGTCCGGTTGCTATGCCTCGAGGCAGATCAAGCGCTTGCCGGCGAGCAGATCAAGGGAGTCCTTCACCCCGAGACCAGCTAGCGTCCGCTGACGTAGCCGAAGATGATCTGGTCGATCAGCCGCTCGACCGGCGCGAGGTCATCCGTGAAGACCTGACTGTGATAGGGCGACATGCGTAGGTCGCCTTCAGTGGCGGCGCTATCCGCGACAGTACGCGCGAGTGGCTCGTTGATCAGCCCCAGGTTGTGCC
>JALYSJ010000091.1 GCA_030854855.1 Candidatus Dormiibacterota bacterium | reverse complement strand
TGGTGACTGTAGCCATCATTGCCTCTTACACATTTAGTTAGCATGCCCCGCAGGTTCGCGCAGGCGCACGCGTCACTCTATAGTGCGCCGATATGACTGAGCGGGCCAGCGAACTCCTGAGCGAGCTAGCCGACAAGCTTGCGGCGAACGTGTCCGAGAGCGGGCTGGTCGCGGCCGAGTCGGTCCGGGCGATCGAGCCCGAGCTTTTGAAGCTGCGTCACGAAACCGCGGTTGACGAGCTGGTCGAGGCGTCGGTCCGGTTTCTCGAGGTCCTCTTCCGCTCCCTTCGCCCCGATTCCAAAGTGCCGTGGCACGAGTACTACACCGCTGCCCGCGAGTTCTCCCAGCGCTACGCGGAAAAGGGCGTGCCCCTGGAGTCCCTGATGGAGGGCCTCGCGGTGTTCAGGCGGTCTGTCCTCGCGCGCGTCACCGAGGAGCTCGCCGGCAGCGAATACGCCGACGAGGTGCTGCTGCTGGCTCAGAGCCGCCTCGGCGACGTGGTCGAGCACCTCAACTCGAACTTCATCCGCGGCTATCTCGACTACACGGAGCTGCGCCATCGCGCGCGCCAGACCGAGCTGCATGGGCTGTACCACATCGCCAGTGCGCTCGGCCGTTCGCTCGACGTGACCGAGATCGCCGAGGTCGGTCTGCGCGAGACGCTGAAGGTGCTCGGCCTGCAGGCCGGCGCGGTCTGGGTTCGCGATGGTGCCAGGCTGAAGCTCGCCAAGACGATCGGGATGCAGCCGGGCGAGGAGGAGGAGTTTTCGGAAACCGGGCGCTCAGGCCTCGTCAAGGTGGTCGAGGTGTCGTCAGGGCCGGCGGAGTCGCGCGTCGACAGGATCGCCGGCGAGTGGAGCGCGATCCGCGCGGAGCTCCGTACCAAGAGCGTGCTGCTGGGCGCCATGACGGTGGCCACCAGGCTGCCTCGAACCTTCGAGTCGAGCGACCTCGAGTTCGTAGCCGCGGTGGCGGACCAGATTGCCGTCGCGCTCGACCGGGCTCGCCAGCACACACGCGAAGCGCGAACCGACTATCTGACCGGACTAGCCAACCGCCCGGAGTTCGAGCGGGCCATCGACCGCGCGGTCGCGGCCGCTCAGCGCCACAAGCGCCGGCTGGCGCTGATGATGATCGACCTCGACAACTTGAAACACATCAACGACTCGGTGGGGCATCACGTCGGCGATGAGGCGATTCGCGTGCTCGCCCACGAGCTGCAGCGCGCCGTCCGGGCGACGGATACCTGCGGCCGGCTTGGCGGTGACGAGTTCGGCGTCGCCATGCCGGACGCAGATGAGCGCGACGCCCGCGAGGTCGGCAACCGGGTCCGCCAGTCGCTCGACGAAATGAACCGCGCGCAAAAGGTGGCGGTGCCGGTCGAGTTCAGCATCGGGATCACCGCCTGGAGGCCGGGCATGGACTGGCAGGCGATGTACCAGGTCGCCGACAAGGCTCTTTACGTGGACAAGCGCCGGCGGCAGGCGGCGCGCAAGAGGATTGCCGAAGCCCACCACGGCTGACAGCAGCTCGGAAGAGGCGCCGTCGGGCACGATCCTCGATGCCGGCTTCTTCGACCGTGAAACGGTGAAGGTCGCCCGCGACCTGCTGGGCAAGGTGCTGGTCCGCGAGGTGGAAGGCCGGCGCCTATGGGGCCGCGTCATCGAGGTCGAGGCGTATCTAGGCCCGGATGACCTGGCGGCTCACTCCTCGGGTGGCCGGCGTAGCCCTCGCAACGAGGTCATGTATGGCGCGCCTGGTCACGCCTACGTGTACTTCACTTATGGGATGCACCACTGCTTGAACTTCGTGACGCGTCCCGCCGGCGTGCCGCAGGCGGTACTCATCCGCGCCCTCGAGCCGGGTCCGGGTGTGGGACGCTGCGAGGGGCCAGGGCTCGTGTGCCGCGCATTCGACATCGACCGTGCCCTGAACGGCGCGCCGCTGGCGCCGCCACACCTTTATGTCCTGGATGACCGCGCTCCCAAGCGCAAGGTCGTCGCGACGCCGCGGATCGGGATCTTCAACTCGGGCGACTGGCAGGAGCGTCCGCTGCGCTTCTGCTGGGACTCACCGCACCTGTCGCGGCCCATCCCCAGGGTCAAGAATTGATGAACAAGGCAGTGCGTGACTACATCAAGGCCATCGCTCCCGAGCGCCGGCCACTTTTCGATCGCCTCCAACAGCTCATCCTCGCGGCGTACCCCAAAGCCGCGGTGGTGATCTCGTACGGGATACCCGCCTACAAGGTCGGCAGCAAGCGCCTATTCCTCGGCGTGTGGAAGCACGGGGT
>JALYSJ010000069.1 GCA_030854855.1 Candidatus Dormiibacterota bacterium | reverse complement strand
CTCAGTCCGGCAATCGCGGCCCAGGTCGTCCGCGTCACCACTCCCGACCTCAGCATCATCGACTCCGAGCTCGGCAAGCTCGCCGCCTACAAGGCGTCGGGATCGAAGCTCACCAACGAGGTCGTCGCCGAATTGCTCGCCGGCGCGCGCGAGGACGAGATCTTTAAGCTCACCGACAACCTCTTGCCCCGCCCGTCGCCGCAGGCGATGCAGATCGCGCGCGGCCTCACCCGCGGCGGATTGCAGCCGACCTCAATCGCCTACCGCATGGCCCGGCACATCGCTCTCGTGCTGCAGGTCCGAGCGCGACAGGACCGGGGCGAGTCGCTGCAGCAGGTTCAGGACGATATGGCTGAGCATCGCTACGTCATTCAAAAGGCCTATGAGGTGGCGAAAGACTCGAATCCCGATCGCCTGGAGTCAGCGCTGAAGGCGATCCGCGACTACGAGTTTGAGGTCAAATCCGGGCAGATCGACGCCGAGCTCGGCCTGGACGTCCTGCTTACCCGCCTGTAGAGAGGGCTACTTCTTCTTCGCCGAAGGAACTGGCTTAGCCGGCGCCGCCTTGGCCTTGGCCTTGGCCGGAGCAGGAGCAGGAGCTACCGCCGCGCCCTTCTTGACTTCTTTTTTGCCCTTCGCGGCAACTGGCGGCGCGATCTTCAGCTTCGCCATCTGCCGCGCCAGGCGCGACTTGCGCCGGCTCGCGTTGTTCTTGTGGAGCACGCCCTTCGAGGCTGCGCGGTCGAGCGCCCGCACCGCTTCCAGGGTCAGCCTGTAGCGATCGGATTCGGCGACCGGCCCGCCGGTCAGAGACTTCCGCGCCTTGACGACCAGCGTCTTGACCTCGGAGCGCACTGCACGGTTACGCTCTGCCCGGCGCACGCCGGATCGCGCCTGCTTCTTGGCAGACGCCGTCCTCTTAGCCACGATTCATCACTTGGCCACGAGTCATCACCTGATTGGACATTCGCACGAACTTAGGATTATAGGGGCCTATGGAATTCGAGCTCGGCGGCAAGCGGCCCAACGTACATCCCGACGCGTACATCGCCCCGACCGCGGTTCTCATCGGAGACGTCGTGATCGAGGCCGGCGCCAGCGTGTGGTTCGGCGCCGTGCTGCGCGGCGACGAGGCCCAGATCACGATCGGCGAGGGCTCAAACGTCCAGGACAACGCGGTCATCCACTGCGCCAAAGATCTCCCAACGATCGTTCAGCGCAACGTGACGGTCGGCCACTCCGCGCTCCTCGAGGGTTGCGTCGTCGAGGACGGCGCGCTCGTCGGCATGGGCGCGATCATGCTGCAGCGCAGCCGCCTGGGCGCCGGATCGCTGCTCGCCGCCGGCGCAGTGCTCGCCGAAGGCAGCGAGATCCCGCCCGGCCACCTCGCCGCAGGCGTGCCCGCGACGGTCAGGAAGCCTCTCGCAGGCTCGTCGGCAGCTTCTTCAGATAGATGGGTTCGCTCCGCGGCGCAGAAGTATCAGAGCCGCGCCATAACCTATCGGGAAAAGCTCAAACCCGTCGACCGCCCTTGACCATCGCGCTGCCGGCGCGCGCCAAGCTCAACCTCGACCTCGCCGTGCTCGGACGCCGCGACGATGGGTATCACGACATCCGGACCACAATGCAGGCGATCGACCTTCACGACTTGATCACACTTAAGCCCTCCAACAAAACGACGCTCACCATCTCTGGCCTCCCAATGAAGAACACGAAGGACAACTCAATCCTCAAAGCTCACGCCGCGCTCGAGCAAGCGACAAACCAAACACTGCCTACCGAGATCCATCTCCACAAACGCATCCCTGCCGGCGCCGGCCTGGGCGGCGCCAGCTCCGACGCCGCGACCACGCTGCGAGGTCTCGCCGCGCTCCACCACGTCACGGCAAATCTCAAGGCGATCGCGTCCCAGATCGGCGCCGACGTCCCTTTTTTCCTGGCCGGCGGAACAGCCATCGCCGAACACCGTGGCGATCACCTCACACCAATTCCCACACGACACCAATGGTTCGCCATCGCCTGGCCTGGCGTCGAGCTCTTGACGCCGGACGTTTACCGTGCGTGGGACAAGCTTGATCACGCCGCATCTGACTCACCGAATCACCTCACTCGTGCCGCGATGAGCATTGAACCGCGCCTTCAGGAATTTGCCAACGTCCTTAACAGCCATGGTTATGGCTGGCAGATGACCGGCAGCGGGTCGGCCTTCTTCTTCCGCTGCGCGAGCGAACAGGAAGCCAAACAACAAACGGCAAGGCTGAAAGGATGGACCGCCGTCGCCCAATCAGTTGGCGCGTGGGCGCAGGCGCACCAGTGATCCGCAAAACCGCCGCCGTCTGGGCCGGCAAGGCGACCGCCTCGCTCAGCCGCATCACGCGCAGAGGCGGAGGCACGACCCTCCCCGGCGACGTCGCGCGAGCCTTCGACCCGAAGATCCTGACCAAGCTCTCGCAGGACCTCACGCACGGCTCGATCGTCATCACCGGGACCAACGGCAAGACCACCACCGCGCGCCTCGTCACGTGGCTGCTCGAAGGTATGGGGTACAGGGTCGTCTCCAACCGCGCCGGCGCCAACCTCATCTTCGGCGTCACTGCGGCGGCCGTCGCCCACGCGGGAACCGACGGCCGGCTGCACGCCGACTGGGGCGTCTTCGAGATCGACGAGGCGAGTTTGCCTAAGGCGGTCGAGGAGCTCCAACCCAGAGCCACCCTCGTCCTCAACCTCTTCCGCGACCAGCTCGATCGCTACGGCGAGCTCGAATCCATCGCGAAGAAGATCGAATCAGCGCTCAGCGGGCTCCCCCAAGGCAGCACGGCCATGCTCAACGCCGACGACCCTCGCGTCGCGGAGATCGGGCTCGGCCTCCCGCGCACCCCGCTGTGGTTCGGCCTCGACGACACCAGCGTCGCGGCGCGCGAGCTTCCTCACGCGGCCGACGCGAGGACGTGCCCAAAGTGCGGCGCGAGCCTCAACTTCGAGGCCGTCTACGTCGGCCACGACGGCGTGTACAGCTGCCCCAACGGCGATTTCGCGCGGCCCAGGCCGAAGATCACGGCGAAGCACATCAAGCTCGAAGGCTTCGAGCGTCTGTCCGCTGACATCGAGGGCACGCGCATCGAGATGCCGCTGGGCGGGCTCTACAACACATACAACGTCCTCGCCGCGTTCGTCGTCGCCCGCACCATCGGTCTCGAGCCGGAGTACATCGGCGAGCGCCTACGAGCATTCCGCGCCGCCTTCGGCCGCCAGGAACGCATCGAATTTCGCGGCCGGCACCTCAACCTCGTCCTCTCCAAGAATCCCGCCGGTTTCAACGAAACGCTCAGGGCCGCCGTCGGCCTCGCCAGGGGCAGGAACTTCTTGATCGGCCTCAACGACCGCAAAGCAGACGGCACCGACGTCTCGTGGATCTGGGACGTCGACTTCGAACACTTGAAAGGAAAGGCCAAGACAGTTGTGCCCGCCGGCAACCGCGCCCACGACCTCGCCGTGCGTCTCAAGTACGCGGGCGTCGACGCCAGAGAACCCGAAACCGATCCGGGCCGCGCCCTCGATCTTCTCGTCAAAGTTACCCACGAGGGCGATACCGCGTTTCTACTTTGTACGTACACGGCGATGCTGGACCTTCGCGCCGAGCTCGTGAGGCGCGGCTGGGCCAAGCCCTACTGGGAGACGTAACAGAGGTGGCACAGAAGAAAACCTTCACGGTCGGCTGGCTCTATCCCGACCTGATGAACATCTACGGCGATCGTGGCAACGTCCTGACGCTGCTCAAGCGCGCCGAATGGCGCGACTTCGACGCCAGGCTCGTCGAGTTAGGCCGCGGCAACACGAAACAGATGGACGAGGTCGACGTCTTCTTTTTCGGCGGCGGCCAGGACCGCGAGCAAGCTCTCGTGTACGAGGACCTGCTCGAGTTCAAGCAGCCGCCACTCGAGCGCGCGGTCGCCAACGGCGCCGGCATTCTGGCCGTGTGCGGCGGCTACCAGCTGCTCGGCCACTACTACCAGACGGCCGAGGGCGAGCGATTCCCCGGCATCGGCATGATCGACGTCCGCACAGACGCCGGCAAGAAGCGCTGCATCGGCGACGTCGTGGTCGAGACGAACATCGAAACCCTCAACCCCAAGACATTGGTCGGATTCGAAAACCACAGCGGCCGCACGTTCCTCGGACCCAAAGCAGCCCCGCTCGGCAAGACGCGAATCGGTTGTGGCAACAATGGAAGAGACGGGATGGAAGGATGCGTGCAGGGCAACGTGATCGGCACGTACCTGCACGGCTCGCTGCTACCTAAAAATCCGCACCTCGCGGACTACCTGATCAGGAACGCTTTGATCCGGCGGGCCGAGCGCGCGCAGGGCGCACCTTCTCAGTTCGAGCTGCTTTCACTCGACGACTCGGTGGAGCTGGCCGCGCACGAACGGATTTTGTTGCGCGCGCCACACCATTAGCGCCGTTCGAAGCGACTGTCGAGACGCGCGGCGTCAACGCCTCGCCCAGCACTTCGTCGATCGATTCGATCAACACCAGCTGCATCTCCTTGCGCAGGTCGGCGGGAATGTCGTCGAGGTCCGCCTCATTTCGACGAGGGAGCAACACGCGTCGCAACCCCGCGCGGTGCGCGCCTAGCA
>JALYSJ010000060.1 GCA_030854855.1 Candidatus Dormiibacterota bacterium | reverse complement strand
ATCGGGCCTTCACGCACGATGAGCAGAACCGGCAGAAGCGACAGGAGCAGGAGGATCCCTCCGCCCAGGAACATGAGTCGCAAGCCAAATGCCGCGGCTGCCAGCCCGCCCACGACCGGGCCGACGGCGCTTCCGAGAGCAACTGCCGACGTGACGACGCCCAGCGCCCAGCCCACCCGGTTGCGTGGAGTCTCGGCCGCGACCAGAGCTGTCGCCGCGGCGACAGTGCCGCTGGTCGCGCCCTGAAGCAAGCGGAGGACAAACAGCTCGGTTGGCGTGTGGGCGAAATAGATCAAACCGACGGTGAGCGCGCCGCCGACCATCGACCGGACGAGCATCGGCTTGCGCCCGTACCGATCTCCGAGGAGGCCCCAGATCGGACTAGCAATCGCCATCGACAGCCCGGATACGCTCGCGGTCGCCGCGGTCCAGAGGTCGAGCTCAGCGCCCTTTGGAACGCCCAGATCGTGGTGGATGAAGATCGACAGGAACGGAAAGGCGAAGCTGAACCCGAAGATGGCCATGAATTCGGCAAACCAGAGAGCGACGAGGTTGCGCTTCCAATCGATTCCGCCAGGACCTAGCGGAGGACTGGTTACCCGCGGGTCAGTGCTCAGTGCTCAGTGCTCGGCGCGCAGCAGCTCGACGATGCGGTCTGAGGTGATCGGCAGCCGGTCGATCACCGCATTCGGGTTGCGCTTGCGAAGCGCGTCCTCGACGGCGCTTGCGATCGCGGCGGGGACTGGAATCGTGCCGCTCTCCCCGGCGCCCTTGAACCCGTCGGGGTTTGAATCGGTAGGCGTTTCAAAGTGCAGAAGGTCGGGGGCCACGCTGACCTCGCCGGCGCTGACGATGGTGTAGTCGAGAAAGCTTGGGGTCCGATAAGACCCGTCGGCGTCGTAGGTCGCCGCTTCATAAAGGGCATACCCAAGCCCATGCGCGTACCCGCCCTGCAACTGGCCTTCGAGCGTCACCGGGTTGATCATCTTGCCGGCGTCGCATGCGATGACGTATCGCAGCACCTCGACCTGCCCGGTCTCAGGGTCGACCGCAACGAATGCCGCATGGCAGCCGCTGGAGAATGTGAGCGGCCGCTTCGGGTCGAAGCTCTCGAAGACTTCGAGGCCTTCATCCGGCAGTACCTCCGTCGCTGGCACCTGCCGCGATGGGGCGCCGCGGACGCCGATCACACCGTTTTCCAGGAGCAGATCTTGTACGTCCGCTTCCAGCACCTCTCCCGCTCGCTCCAGCAGGCGCTTTCGCATCGCGATCGCCGCTTGCGCCGCGGCGCTGCCGACCTGCACCGCACTGCGGCTGCCGGCGGTGAGAAGGGCGAATGGGACGTGCCGCGTGTCGCCCGCGGTGACGCGAATCTTTTCGAAAGGCCAGCCGAGTTTCTCAGCGGCGACCAGCGCCACCATCGTCTCGTGGCCCTGCCCTTGGGGACTCGAGCCGACGAAGACATGAGCGATGCCGTCCTTGGTGACCTGGATCTTCGCCGGCTCGCCGCGGCCAAAGCCGGTTGACTCGACACAGCACGCCACGCCCATTCCGATGAGCCGCCCGTCGATGTTACCGTCGAGGCCAGGGGCGCGACCCAGCTTTTCCAGCGCCGCCTCGAGCAGGCGCGGATAGTCGCCGCTGTCGTAGACGTAGCCGCTGCGGCCCGCGGGAAAACCCGTGGTGTACGGGATCTGATCCGGCTGGATCAGGTTTCGCCGTCGCAGTTCCGCCGGATCGAGCTTGAGCTCGCGCGCAAGGCGATCCATCACTCGTTCCGTCGCGAAATTGCCGAGCGGCCGCCCGCCGCCGCGGATGAACCCGGTGGGCACAGTGTTCGTGTACACGAGCTGGTACTCGACATTCATCGCCGGCAGCACGTAGGCGGAGATCATGTGGCCGAGGATGATGTTGGGCTGGCCCGTACCAGAGCCCGAATATGCGCCGATGTCGTGGATCAGCGATCCGCGCAGGCCCCGCAGCTTGCCGTTCCTGTCCGCCGCCACCTCCAGCTCGATGACGGAGCCGTGCCCCTGGGCGGTCGTCGCGCCGTCCTCGCTCCTAGACGCGACCCAGCGCACTGGCCGTTTCAACCGCCATGCAGCAAGCGCGA
>JALYSJ010000049.1 GCA_030854855.1 Candidatus Dormiibacterota bacterium | reverse complement strand
GACCATGCGCCGTTCGCGCCGCGATGGCTGAGGGTGACGGCAAGGCCGGCCGCCGGACGGCCGCGCGCGGTGTCGAGCACGTGCGTCGAGATGGTCATGAAAACAACGCCGCCAGGCGGAAGCGCGCAATCTTGCGATGCTCGGCCGCGGTCGTCTGCGCCTCAGTCACCGGGTCGTTGGCCATACGCCTGCGCATGGCGACCAGGATCTCACCCCCGCCTCGCCCCGCGGCCGCGATGAGAAAGACATGACCGAAACGTTCTTCATAGCGACGGTTCTCCTCGGCCAGCTGGGCAAGCGTTTCGGCGTCCGCCGCGCGTACGCCGCTCTGCTCACGCTCGGATGCGGCCGTAGAGCTGCCCCCACCCTCCCCGATACGCGGGTGCCCGGCAAGAGCGTCCGACCAGTCCGCCGCCTCAAGTTTCGCCCACGCTTCTTCGGCGCCGGCGAGCAGGGCTTCGAGGTCCGGATAGGGACGGCCAATTGCCACGAGCCGCGCCCATCTGTGCGATGCGAAGCATGAGTACACGCGCTGTTCCGCCTCTGCCGGCGTGAGGCGATTGAGCTCAATCAACGCCCAGCGGCACCAGCTCGAACCGAGCGACGTCGACCAGGCCGCGGTCCGTAATTTTCAGCTCAGGTATCACCGAGAGAGCGAGAAAGCTGAGAGTCATGAAAGGCGCGTTCATCGTCGCGCCCATCCCTTTCAGGCGCGCCTCCATGGAGTGCATTCGCTCGTAGACAGCCGCGAGCGGCTGGTCGCTCATGAGGCCGGCAACCGGAAGCGGGAGCTCCTCGACGATTCGGCCTCCCTCCGCGATCACGACGCCGCCTCCGATCTCCGACAGTCTCACTACACAAGCGGCCATGTCTTCGTCATCGACCCCCAGAACGATGACGTTGTGCGCGTCGTGTGCAACCGTCGAGGCGAAGGCGCCGCGCTTGAGCCCGACATTGGTCGCAAAGCCCAGGCCGACGCGGCCGCTCGCGTGATGCCGCTCGAGCACCGCGATCTTGACGAGGTCGCGTTTCGAGTCGGCAACGATGCACCCGTCGCGCGTGGTCGGCTCCATCAGCTCGGTCCCGGTCAGGAGCTGCGACGGAATCACCCTGATGACTCTGATGCGCCGGGGGCCGGCCGGTACATTAAAAGACGAGGCGCTTACGCCTGCCAGGTGCACCGTGTGGCGAACCCACTCCGGGACCTCGAGATTGACGAAGCGAGGCGCAGCGCCACGCTTGAGCACCTGCCGCGGCACGAACGAGCGAAGGTCGTCCAGGACCAGGATGTCGGCCTGATATCCCGGAGCGATCGCGCCAAGGTTCCGCAGCCGGTGATACGTGGCGGGGTTGAGCGTCGCCATCACGATCGCGTCCTCGGGCGAGATGCCTTCCTCGACGGCGACACGAACCATCTGGTCGATGTGCCCTTCTTCGACGATAAAGCTCGGTTCGCGATCGTCCGTGCAGAACATGCAGCGCTCGGTGCCGTACCGCTTGACCAGCGGAAGGAGATCGCGCAGGTTGCGGGCGATGCTCGCCTCGCGAAGCATCACCCACATCCCCAACCGGCGCTTTTCCAGGGCCTCGTCGTACGTGGTGGCCTCGTGATCGGAGCGGATGCCGGCCGCGATATAGGCATTAAGGGCAGGTCCGCGAACGCCGGGAGCGTGGCCATCCACGTGGTCCGTCAGGCCGGTCTGCAGCTTTGCCACCTCTGACTCGGTGCCGGCGATGACGCCAGGGAAGTTCATCATCTCGGCGACTCCGATCGTGCGGTGCCGCCGCAGGAGGCTCTCGATGTCGCCAGTGGTGAACGGGCGGTGCGGAGACTCAAAGCGTGAGGCGGGCACGCACGACGAAGCCATGACGAAGACGTCGAGCGGAAGATCGGCGCAGCAATCCAGCAGCCAGTGGATTCCATCGGCGCCAAGCACGTTGGCGATCTCGTGAGGATCCGCGACGACCGCCGTGGTTCCGTGCGCCAGCACTGCTCTCGCAAACTCATCGACGGTGAGCTTGGAGGACTCGATGTGCATGTGCGCGTCGATGAAGCCCGGTACCAGATACGCGCCGGCCACATCCATTCGCTGCCGACCGTCGTACCGGCCGAGGCCGACGACGTGGCCGTCCGCGATGGCGACGTCCACCTCGAGCCACTCCTTGGTGAAGACGGACAGCACCTTGCCGCCGGTCACGACTAGGTCGGCGGGCTCGTCACCTCGGGCGACCGCCATCCACCGCGGGTTCATGACCGTCAAGGATAGTTCTCTGTAACACGGCTGCTTCTCAGACGAACAAGGGCTGAGACCTGGAGCGCTCCAGCATCGCAGCCACGTCAGCATCGGCAGAGCGCTCCGCGAATCGCTCTGCGGCGTCGAGAACCAGGGGGAGCAAGTCGACGTCTCCGGCTGTGTTGAGGAAAATTCCGGGGCGCCCGAGCACCCACCAGACAGCCAGGTCGATGTCAGCCTGACGCTCGAGCGGCTCGTACCAGGTGGCACGTGTTCGCTGCCTTCCGAGCCACGGACGAAGGGCGATGGACTTGATCGTCTGCACCGCGACCTTCCGCTCAACGCATGTCTTGACGAGCGCCTCGAAGTTCTCGGCGTAATAGGGCAGCTGCATCGTCACGAAGTTGTACGGGAGCAGCACGGAGTCGAAGTCGAAGCGCTCCAGGCTGCGGCGGTGGTTGGCAGCGATCTGCGCGCCGTGACCGGTGACGCCGATGAACCGCACGAGACCCTCGGCGCGCGCGTCCGCCGCAGCCTCGATGACCCCACCTGGGCTGAGCGCCGTGTCCCACTCGATGGGGTCGGCGAGGTTGTGCAGCTGCCAGAGGTCGACGTGGTCCACGCCAAGCCGCTCGAGCGATCGGTGCAGCCCATCCCGCGCCTTCTCCTTGGTCCGGGCGTCAGTTTTCGTCGCCAGAAAGAAACGTCCGGGTTCGCGCTTCAGCCAGGGATTGATTCGCAGTTCCGCGTCGCCATAGCTGGCGGCCGTGTCGATGTGGTTGACCCCGTGCCGGAGGAGCACTTCCAGCGTTCGATCCGCAACGTCCTGGGTCACCCGCGAAAGGGAGGCCGCACCGAAGATCGTGCGGCTGCTCTTGTGCCCCGTACGCCCGAAGACGTCAACAGGGATCGCCATGTCGACAAGAGTATTCCTGCAGGCGTCCCACGCTACCCATGGCGATCGCATAACCTGGCTTCGGTGTCTCGATTCCGCATCTTTGGCGCCAAAAGGGCGGAATGAAGGCCCGGATTCCGCACCTTTGCCGCCAAACGAACGCTCAGGTAACACTGCCAGTCGGGGAATAGGACAGACTACGCAATGCGATCGATCTTCGCGGCGAGGATGAGGTCGTTCTCGGTCAGACCGCCAGCCTTTGTTTCGAAAAGGGGATGTAGGCAGGTTGGGCGTTACCTCGACTGAAGGCGTGAGGGCAAGGTTCCTGCTTGGGGCTGTGGGCGTCGTCGGCGGGCTGTTCATGTCGGCCTGTTCCAGCTCCGACGTGGTGGTAACCAACACGCCGGTTCCGGCCATCAGCGGCCAGGCCGGCAGCTTCGACAACATCGAGATCGACCAGCGGAACCATCTCCTTTACGTCTCCGACCGCACCAACAAAGGCGTCGATGTTTTCGATGTTGCAGCGCCACAGGCGAAGTACCTGACGACGATAACCATGCCGTCGAGCCCCAACGGCCTGGCGATTTCCTCCGACTACCGCCTTTACGTCGGCATCACCGGTGGCTCGGTTGCCGTGGTCGACATCAAAAAGGGGTCGTCCACCCTCAACACCGTTGTCGCCGAGGTGAAAACCGGCGGAGCCGGTGTTGACCTGATCGAATACAACGGTCCCAAACATACGGTGTACGCGTCCAACGGCAGCGACGGGGTAATCACGAGCTTCGATACGTTAACCAACGAGGTCAAAGACCACTTCAAAGTTGGCTTTCCTCTAGAACAGCCCAGGTTCAATGATGCCGACGGCCTCCTCTATGTCACCAGCCCAGACGCCGACGCTCTGTTTCAAATCGATCCGAAGGACGGCACGATCAAGAACAATTTTGCGCTCGGCGGATGCCACCCGACCGGCCTTGCGCTGAATCCGCAATCGAAGACCGCACTGATCGCGTGCAAGACCTACGTCCTGAGCCGGCACCTCGCCACCGGCAAGACCGAGAAGTTCGATCAGGTGGTGGGCGGAGACATCGTCACGTACAACGCAACGGTTGATCGCTTTTTCGTGGCGTCGCCGCACAAGTCTCGACCCAGCGTCATCGGCATGTTCGGCGGCAACCCGATCGCCTACCTCGCGTCGATTGCCGCCCCAGGAAGCGGGAACTCGGCCACGCTGGATGAAGCCAACGATGTCGTCTACAGTCCGGACACCCGGGCCAACAAGTCTGGAATCGCAGGCACTGCGCGACCCAAGAGCCTCGAGGGGCCAACCCCTGTAAGCATTGCCATCTACGCCGCCATCGCCATTGTGTTCGGCTTGGTGTTCTTGTTTGTCATGCGCTCGGGGGATCCCGTCCGACGACGCGCGTCGCAGGCAGCACGGGTGGCGGAGGCCGTGCCGGCGGTCAAGCCGCTCCGATCCTGGCGCCGTTCCCCCAAGGTCGACCCTACGATCGAGGGACCGCCCCTACCAAAAGAACCTGACCTGACGCACAAATAATGACGCAAGCCGGGCGCGCGCAGGGCGCATATTCAAACGCCGGGCGCGCGCAGGGCGCATATTCAAACGAGACGCTTCGCATACGCTTTGCAGCCGTGCCTTCGACAAGCAAGGACTCACTGGCCTGGACCTCAGCGGTGGAGATCGCCCACCGCGTGAGCGCCGGCGACCTGGATCCGCAAGCGATCGTCCGCGCACAGCTTCGTGCCATAGAGCAGCTTGACTCCAGGATCCACGCCTACATATTTGTGGATTCGGGCGCGCGCGCCTCGGATGGTCCTCTCAGCGGAGTCACCATGGCGGTCAAGGACAACATTCCGGTGGCCGGAATGCCCTGGACCGACGGCACTCCTATGTTTCGCGATCGCGTCGCCGAGCAGGACGCGGTTCCCGTCGCCTGGGCCAGATCCGCAGGGGCTGCCATCCTTGGCAAGACGAACCTCCCCGAG
>JALYSJ010000012.1 GCA_030854855.1 Candidatus Dormiibacterota bacterium | reverse complement strand
CTCCAGACCCCCGACGCCCATAAGGATCGATGGCCACATCACAGTGTGAAAGGTGATGTTGTCCTTCCCCATCACGTAGTAGTGCCACGCATCGGCGTTCTGCCACCAGTCCTTCCATGCGTCAGGCGCACCGCGCTGCGCGGCCCACTCGATCGACGCGGACAGGTAGCCGATGACCGCGTCGAACCAGACGTAGATCTTCTTGTGAGGGTTTTCCTCCCAGCCCGGTAGCGGCACAGGCACGCCCCAGTCGAGGTCGCGCGTGATGGCCCGCGGCTTGAGGTTGCGGACGAACTCGAGCGAGTACTTGCGCACGTTGGGCCGCCAGTTGTCGTGCTTCTCGATCCATTGCTTCAGCTGCTCGCCGAAGGCGGGCAGATCGAAAAAGAAGTGTTCGGTCTCGCGAAACTCGACAGGCTCCTTGCTGCCGCGTTGATGCGGTTCGATCAGGTCGATCGGATCGAGCTGGTTGCCGCAGTTGTCGCACTGGTCGCCGCGCGCGTCGGCGAAGCCGCAAATCGGACACTTGCCCTCGATGTAGCGATCCGGCAGCGTGCGGCCGCTCGCCGGGTCGAAAGCGCCCATCTGGGTTTTCTTGACCAGGTAGCCCTTCTCGTGGAGCTTCAGGAAGAGGTCCTGCGTGACGCGATAGTGATTGGCGGTCGTGGTGCGCGTGAAGATGTCGTAGGTCATCCCCAGGCGGCGGAGATCCTCGACGATAGCGGCGTTGTTGCGGTCGACGAACTCGCGAGGACGAACGCCTTCTTTATCTGCTTCGTAGGTGATTGGAGTTCCATGCTCGTCGGTGCCGCTCGCCATCAGCACGCGTGAGCCGCGCAGCCGCTCGAAGCGCGCGAGGACGTCGGCGGGCACGGCAAATCCGGCCACGTGTCCGATGTGGCGCGGGCCGTTGGCATAAGGCCATGCGGGCGCGACGAGAACCGTTCTTTGCTTAGCCACCTGAGATCACAAGGGTAAACTCGCCGCGCGGCGGGTCACTGAGCGTGGCCAGCACCTCGGACGCAGTGCCACGCAGCAGCTGCTCATGGAGCTTCGTGATCTCGCGCGCAACCGTGAGCTCTCGATCGGGCAAGACCTCCGCGATGATCGCAAGCGACTTCCTCACTCGATACGGCGACTCAAAAGCAACGGCGGGCCGCGGATCGGTGGCGAGCGTCGCGAGCAAGCGCTTCATCTCACCGGGCTTGCGGGGCAGGTAGCCGAGAAAGGTGAAGCCGGGACCGCCGTACCCCGCGATGGAGAGCGCCGCGGTGACGGAGCTGGGTCCGGGTATGGGCACCACGGTGTGCCCCGCCGCCCACGCAGCGGTCACGAGGGCCTGGCCTGGGTCCGACACCGTCGGCGTCCCAGCGTCGCTGACGAGGGCCACGTCGTGCTGGTCGAGCTCCGCCATCACGCGCGGCAAGCCGCGGCGCTCAACCGGAGCGCGATAGCTGATCAACGGCTTGCGGATGCCGTGGCGGGCCAGAAGCCTGGCGGTGATGCGCGTGTCCTCGGCGGCAATCGCTCCCACCTCGCCGAGTACTCGCACCGCGCGCGCGGTCACGTCCTCCAGATTGCCTATGGGTGTTGCAACGACGAAAAGTGTGCTCATCGCGCTAATTGTCGTTTCCCTCCAAATCAACCATTCGGCCGCCGAATGAGCCGTCGCGCTAGTGTCCAATCGAACCGGGTGGCCGCCGAATTAGCCAGCGCTGACCATTCCGCCGACGGTTACCTTCGGTCGTCCGGCGCGGGGACCGGACTAAGTTCGAGCCAGTCCCCCACCCGGTCGGCGATCTCAGAGGCGGGGCCAACGAAGCGTGAGGCGGGTGGCAAGACCTCCAGGAACGCCTTTCCGTAGTCCCGCCCGAGGATGCGGTTGTCGAGGATGACGACGGCGCCTCGATCCGTCGAACGCCGGATCAGGCGGCCGAAGCCCTGCTTCAGCCGGAGTGCAGCTTGTGGGAGCGCGAGCTGGGCGAAACCGTCGCGAACCTGCTCCGCGCGAGCCGCGTAGACCGGTTCGGTCGGGACCGGGAAGGGCAGGCGGACCATGATCACGCAGCTCAGCTTTTCGCCGGGCACGTCGATGCCTTCCCAGAACGTCGCCGTGCCGAGGAGCAGCGGCCGCTCGGCTTCCTCGAACGATTTCAGGAGCTGGCGCCGCTGGCCGTCGATGCCCTGGCCGAGGATCAGCACCTCGTCAAGGTCGATGCGGTGCTTCAAAGCGGTATGCACGTCGCGCAGCTGGCGGTGCGAAGTGAACAGCACCAGCGTCCGGCCCCCGACGCGGCGAGCCACCGATGCGACGATGTCCTCCACCCGCTGGTCGAAGCTCTCGTGCTCTGGCGTGGGAAGGTCCGTCGGCAGGCAGACCAGAGCCTGGTGGAGGAAGTCGAAAGGCGAGGGCAGGATGAGCTCTTCGACCCCCGAGGCAAGTCCCACGCGCGAACGGAAGTAGTCGAAGTTCCCGCCCACCGCCAGGGTCGCGGAGGTGAAGACTGTCGAGCGCCGGTCCGAATACACGTGCTCTCGGAGCAGGGTGCCGACGTTGATCGGCGCCGCGCGCAGGACCAGGTTCTCTGTGCGCGTCAGCAGCGTGAACCAGTAGACGCGATTCGAATCAGGGGTGAGCAGCGCCTCGTCGAGAACGCGGGACGCGGCCTCGAGGCGACCCCGGATGATCTCCAGCTCCCGGATCCCCTGGTCTGGCTCGACACCACCCAACCAGTCGCGCACGCCGGCGACCGCACGGCGCAGACCCGAATCCAGCGCGCTCAGTGCGGTCACCGCGTTCTCGCCCGCCAGGCGCACAGCCGGCCAATCGTCGTCCTGGCGCAGTGCGGGCGTGAGGCGGACCGAGTCGTCTCGTCGCTCGGAGTCGCCGAGCCTGGTGCCGACCCACCGGGCGGTCAGCTCGAAAAGCTCTCGCACTCGCGCTCCCGCGCCGACGCTCATGGGTATCGCCTCGCCGAAGGCCTCTTCGGAGGAACCGAGGTGTGGCTGGCGCTGCAGCTCTGTCAGCAGGCCTACGGGCGGCGAAGCCAATCTCTCAAGGAGCGCAAGCAAGCCAGGGCCGTCAACTTCCTGGCGCAGCCCGCGGGTGGCGGCCTCCTCGAGGTGGTGCGCCTCGTCGATGACCAAATGATCGAAATCCGGAAGCAACCCGCCCCCCACCTCCGCGTCTGCGAGCAAGAGCGCGTGGTTGATGACGACGAGATCAGCCGACTCTGCCTCTGCCCGAGCCCTGTGGACGTAGCAGTCTTCTTTGGTGCAGTGAATGCCAACGCAGTCGAGCGGATCCGAGGCGATCTGCGCCCACAGCACTTCCTCGCGGCCGTAAAGACGGAGCTCCGAGCGGTCCCCGCTCTCGGTCGTGTGCAGCCAGATCAGAACCTTGAGCTTGAAGCGGAGCTCGTCGGGCTCCTTGCACGGCTCTGCCAGGAAGCGGCGCCATCGCCGCTGCGACACGTAGTTGGACCTTCCCTTGAGCAGGCAGGCCTTGAATTCCCACGGCAGCCACTCGCGCAGTCCGGGCAGGTCTTTGACCATTAGCTGCTCCTGCAGCGTGTGGGTGTTGGTCGAGACGACGACGCGCTCGCCATGGCGAACCGCGCGAGCGATCGAAGGCACGAGGTAGGCCAGGCTTTTCCCCGTGCCGGTCCCAGCCTCCACGACCAGCGTTCCGCCCCGAGCCTGGATCTGGGCGACGGCGAGCAACATCTGAAGCTGCGGCTCCCTGTGTTCGTAGCCTGGGAGCAATCCCGCGAGAGGCCCGTCGGGTCCCAGCAGAGCGGCCACGACTGCCGGGTCGTCTGGGGGCTGCTCAGCCGACTTGCTCCCGGTTGAATCGACCACTTCATCCAGCACCGGCCCCGGATCGGGGTTGGGCGCGGTGAGAGCTTCGGCGAAGAATCGTGCCACCGACCACTCGTACGGCGCGACGAGGGCGAGCATCGACTCCTTCAAGGTCTCATCAAGCGACGCCGCCTCGTCGCGCAGTCGCAGCAGCAGCTGACGCGTGGCGTCCGCGTCGTCCAGGGCGCGGTGGGGCCTCGGCTGCGTGAACCCCAACTCCAGCGCCAGCAGCGGGAGGCTGTGGCTGGCGGCCGACGGCAGGAGGATACGGGCGACGTCGAGCGTGTCGAGGATCTCCATCGCCGGATCCCACAGGCCGGCCGCCGCCAGGAAGTCGACGTCGAGGCGGGCGCCGTGGCCGACGGGCTGGCGGCCGCGCAAGAAGTCGGCCAGCTCGCGCAGCGCCGATTCCGCGCTCGCCGCCCCTCGCAGCTCCTCCTGCCTGATCCCGGTCAGCTTCAGAACGATCTCGGGCACGGAGCGGCCGGGATCGACCAGGCGCTCGAGCGTTTTGGTGACGCGCTCAGGGGTGAAGGCGACCGCGCCGACCTCGATGACTCGATCTCGGGCCGGATCGAGACCGGTCGTCTCGAGGTCGAGGGCTGCGTATTCCGGCACCGGAACGGGATTCTACGGAGTGGAGTCCATAGCAGGGTCGTTAAGTCAGCGCCGGTTGCTATATTTGCGGCCGTGCAAACCGGGGCCATAGAAGCACCCAAGCAGCTAGAGGACCTTCACGTCCGCCGCGACCTTGTCGCGAGTCTGCTGCTACGCACCATTGCCTTCGCCGATCAGCTGAGCGGAGCGGCGATCGAGCAGCGGCTCGGTCTGCCGTTCGAAACGCTCGAACCGATCATCAACGAGTTCGAGAAGAATCAGCTCATGGACACCAAGGGTGTGTCCAATGAAGCCGGCCTCGAAGGACGACCGTACGCGGTCAAGATGAACTACGCCGTCTCCGCCGCAGGCCGGCAGCGTGCCTCCGAGATGTCCGCCGTGCAGACGCGATACCTGGGCCCCTGCCCCATCAACTTCGAGGACTATCTCGGCCTTGCCCGCTCACAGGTCATCGGAAAGGCGAACGTGACCGACGCGCTGTTGAAGAAGGCGCTCGGCCAGCTCGAGCTCGAGCAGCACGTGATCGATCAGATCGGTGGCGCCATGGTTTCGCGAGCGTCGCTGTTCATCTTCGGGGCGCCGGGCAACGGCAAGAGCACGATCACTGAGCGCATGGCCCTCTTGATGGGCGCACCCATCGAGATCCCGCACGCGGTCGCCGTGGGCGACGAGATCATCCGCGTGATCGACCCGGTCTATCACAAGATCGCGGAGGGCGAGCAGCCGGTCGACCGCCGCCTGGTCAAGGTTGAGCGCCCGGTTGTGGTGGCCGGCGGTGAGCTCAAGCTTCAGCAGCTCGACCTCACCTACGACCCATCCAACCGCTACTACGAAGCGCCTCTGCAGTGGAAGGCCAATGCGGGCGTGTTCGTCATCGACGACTTCGGCCGCCAGGAGGTGCCGCCGATGCGGCTCCTCAACCGCTTCATCGTGCCGATGGAAAAGAAGATCGACTACCTGGACCTGTCAGCGTCCGGTCGCAAGATCGAGCTGCCCTTCTTGTGCCAGGTCGTGTTTTCGACCAACCTGTCGCCGACGGAGCTGGTGGACGAAGCCTTCCTGCGCCGCATGGCGTACAAGATCGGCGTCGGCAACCCGTCGCCGGAGGCCTTCGGGCGCATCCTCCGATACGAATGCGACCGCCAGGGGGTCGCGTTCGACGAGAAGGCGATCGGTTACCTCCTGAACAACCTGTATGGCAAGAAGCCGCTGCGCGGCTCCCACCCGCGGGCGCTGATGGCCCGGCTGGTCGACCTCGCCAACTACCGGCAGGAGCCGCCGCGTCTGACGCCGCAGACCCTGAAAGAGGCGTTCGACGCCTGCTTCAACCCAGCGCTCGGCAGCCTGACCGAGGACGACTGGGCGCGACCCGCGATCGGCTGAAGAGACCGCAAAGCGTGCGGAATCAGAGGGGCGCTGGGACTGTCACTCCAGCCAGCCGCTTTCGGTGTAATTCGAGGTCGCTGAACGCCCCACGCTGATCGGGCGGTAGCAGCTCGGCGATGGCGACCATGATCGCGTCGGAAGCCTCTTCGTGTGAAATCCGCGAACCGTCCGCGCGCTTTCGCATCACCAGGAACGGCTTGCCGAACGTGACGGTGACCCTCACTCGCCGCGGCCACCAGGCACCTTTGGGCAGGCACTCGCGAGTCCCCGTCAGAGCAACCGGCAGGAACGGAGATTCCGCTTTCTGAGCGATGAACCCGGCGCCCGGCTCAGGTGATCCGAGCCCGCCGGACTCGATGCGCGTTCCCTCGGGATACATGATCAGGGCTTTGCCAGCCTTGAGAAGTTCGAAGGCTTGACGAACCGCCGCCCGGTCGGCGGTATGGCGTACCACTGGAAACGCGTGGTACTTCCGGAACATGAAAGCCATCCATGTTTTCCGGAAGAACTCGGATTTCGCCATGGTCCAGGTGTCGCTACGGGGGACGAAGGCCGGCACCAGCGGCGGGTCGATCGTTCCCTGATGGTTGGAACAAATGATCAGCGACCCGGTGCGCGGAATGTTCTCCGTTCCCCGGAGCGTGAACAGCCCGACCAGGTAGGTCCGCACGATGGTGCGCATCAACCCCCGCAGGAGCGCGTATGTCATCTGACTCTCGGATGTGCGCCGATGTGCTTGAGGATCACATCAACCACCTGGTCGACGTCGAGCCGGTCGGTGTCGATCACCGCGGCGTCTGGCGCCGGCCGAAGCGGTGCGACCGCCCGCTGCGTGTCGACGCGATCGCGGTCTTCGACCTCTTTGCGCATCGCTTCTTCGTCCACCCGCTCTCCTCGCCGCTCGAATTGCGCGGCGCGGCGCCTGACCTTCTCATCAAGGCTCGCGACGAGGAAGAACTTGTAGTCGGCATTCGGGAATACGACAGTGCCGATGTCCCGCCCCGCCATCACCACACCCTCATTCCCCATCCGCCTCTGCTGCGCCACCAGGGCATCGCGCACCTCCGGGATGGCCGCGACGAGAGGCAGCGCCTCCGCCTGGTCGGCGTCATAGATTCCGCCGGTAAGCTCCACGCCGTTCGCCCAGACGCGCTCGCCGTCGACCTTCACTTCGTTGGACCGGGCGAGCTCCGCAATCGCGTCGGAATAATGCGGATCGACCCCGCGGTCGGCGGCGATCCTGGTGATGGCGCGATACATCAGGCCGCTGTCGACGAATGGGAAGCCGAGTGCCTCGGCGACACGGCGACCGACCGCCGACTTGCCTGAGGCCACGCCGCCGTCGATCGCAACTATCACCGAGTGTATTTCTCGGCCACGGCGCGTTGCAAAGCAATGATCTCCGCGTCACCCAGTACCCGCCAGCCTCCTGCTTTCAGACGCCCAAGCTTCAGAGGCCCGAAGGCGACGCGCCGCAGCGACTGAACTTTGTGGCCGATGGCGTGCAGCATCCGGCGGACCTGACGGTGGCGCCCTTCTCGGATCACGATGCGCACCTCGGCGACCCCAGAGTCGCGGCCGCCAGGAGTGATACGCAGCACGTCCACCTCGGCGGGAGCAGTCACGCCGTCGTCGAGCTTGATGCCCTTGCGGAGGCTCTCGATGTCGGTGGAGTTTGGATTTCCAGTGACAAGAGCCATGTATTCCTTCGCGACCTTGTAGCTCGGATGCGTGAGGCGATAAGCAAGGTCGCCATCGTCGGTCAGCAGGATCAGGCCTGATGTATCGGCGTCCAGGCGACCGACCGGAAAGAGCCGATGCCCTGCCTTCCCTTCGTCACCGACTACGTCGAGCACTGTGGTCCTCGACACTTCGTCCTTGGCGGTCGTGATGACTCCCAGCGGCTTGTTCAGGACGATGTAGCGATGCCGGGTGACCGGTTTGACAGCCTTGCCGTTGACGGTGATGCGGTCCTTGTCCGAGTCGACCAAAAGCCCCGATGCGGGAGGCGGCTTGCCGTTGACACGCACGGCTCCAGACGCGATGAGCTCGTCAGCGGCGCGCCGGCTGGCCACTCCCGATCGCGCGAGGAAACGATTCAGTCGTTCTTGGTTTGTTGTCTTGTGCTCGATTCTGCACCAACGTCATTTGGCTCGAGTCGTGGCTTGGGAAGGTGATCGAGCGACTCGAGTCCGATCACCTGGAGAAATCTCATCGTGGTGCCGTACAGCTTCGGCTGACCCGGTCCCGAGCCGCGCCCGACCTCGGTGATCAGGTCACGAAGCTCGAGGTTGGTGAGCACGCTGTCGCAGTTGACTCCGCGCACGGCTTCGATCCGCGAGCGAGGCACCGGCTGCTGGTAAGCGACTATGGCAAGCGTCTCGTACGCGGCTGGTGACAGCTTCCCCGAAACCTCCGGGCGCAAGGCACGCCGCACCGCCGCCGCAAATTCAGGCCTGGTTGCAAGGTGAATCTCGTCGTGGTGTCGCATCAGCATCACGCCGCGCCCATCCAGCGACTGGCGAAGCTCCCCGAGGGCCTGCTCGACCGCGGTGCGGTCCGTGTCCGTCGCCTGCTGCAGCTCGCGCAGCTTGAGCGGCCGGTTGGAGCTGAAAAGAATCGCCTCGAGCGTGGACGAAATCTCACTCACCAGTGGGTTCTCTCGCCTCAACGTGAATCGGACCGAAGCGCTCCTTTTGGGAGATGCGGACCAGTGATCGTCGCAAGAGCTCCAGGACCGCGACGAAGGTCACGACTGCTTCCAGGCGATCCTCCGATTCGAGAATCAGCTCCACGAGCTCGATCGGTCCTTTCCGCAAGCGGATGGTGAGGAGGTCGAGCTTTTCTTCAAGCGTCCATGTGCGCCCGGTGACGACAAGAGGTCGTGGCGGGATGCGCGACAGAACACTGTTGAAGGCAACAAGCAGGAGGCCGACCTCGAGCGGCTCTTCCTGTCCGCCGGCCTCGACAGGTCGGGCCGGAGGCGGAAACGCGAACGAATCGCGCTGCGCCCGCTCCATCAGCTCGCCCGCCATCTCTTTGTAGACGCGGTATTCCTCGAGACGATGGCGGACCTCTTCCTCCCATCCGAGGAGGTCAGTCTCCTCATCGGTTGGCACTTCGCCGGGCAGGAGGCGGATCGACTTGATCAGCAACAGTCGCGCAGCCATCCACAAGAACTCGGCCATCTCCTGCGGGTCCGCGACCTCACGAGCGGCGATCTCCGCCAGGTATGCGTCGGTCACCTTGGCCAGCGAGAC
>JALYSJ010000173.1 GCA_030854855.1 Candidatus Dormiibacterota bacterium | reverse complement strand
GCTTAGCACTCGAGAGGTTCGACTGCTAAGTCTACTACCCGCTTCGAGGCCGGTGTTAAACGTCCTCGGGCTCGGAAAGCTCCTTGGCGGACTGGAGGATGAGCTCCCGCGCCGGCCCCGCCTGCTCGTCCGGGACCATCACCTGGGCCTCGGTGAGGTTGACACCGACGCCGTAGCCGTGGTCGCCGAAGACCTCGGCCTGGAAGCCATGGGCCTCCAGAACAGCGGCGATCAGGTCGCCCTGGATGCGCTCGCCGCGGAACACCACCGCCCAACCTTTGACTCCCACCGTGGTTATCAGCTTAGGGGCCGGTGATTCCCCGGCGGAGCCGGCACCGGAGGGTTTCTACGCGTGACGCGCGACCGGCACGCGAGGCGCCCCACCGAGCAGAACGATGCTGATTGCCAAGAACCAGACAACGATCGGCGTAGAGCCGAGGAGCAGCGGAAGCAGCCCGACCGGACCGTACGTGCCGGTCCCACCAAAAACAGTCAGCCCGGCGAGCAGGTCGAGCGCGGCGCATACAACGCTGAGCCATCCGAGCCAGCGTGGCAAGATCGCCGCTCGGAGCACCACGTAACCCGCGGTCCCAATCGCGATCCCAGCCGGTAAGTAGACGAATGTAAACAGCACCTGAGACCCGGCCCACGCAGCGCGGACGGTTGTAGGCTCAGTCGCGGAACCGCTGATGAACGCGGCGGTCGCTTCCGCCGCGGCACCGATCATCACCACCGACGCGGTTATCAAACCTGCTCCGAAGAACAGCGCGGAAGCCCATTCCCAATCTTCACCAGCCTCGCGGATAAGCGAGCGCACGCCGGTGAACTGGACCAGAAGGATCAGCGTCGCGACGCCGGTCACGAAAGCGTCGCCCAGAAACAAGCCGCTGCTCGAGCTGACCCAGGACGAGTACTTCTTCGCGTCTCCGAAATCGGGCGGGTTACCCGCCGACAGCAGCAGGAAGACACCGACGATCTGAACGAGCAGCCACGCAAGGCCGAACACACCTGTCCACCGACGCCAGTCCCAAGTTGTCATGGCCCCTCCAATCCGGAATGACGCGAGTATGCGCGCGAGCGTCGTGATGGTCTGGGGTGGAACTACTCCCAGCCCAGAGACGGGTCGACAATCGCAATTTGAAGGCCAAGGACGCCGGCGGCGTAGTGGCCGGCGGCGGCGATCATGGCCGCGTTGTCCGTACAGAGCTGTAGCGGCGGCATGGTCAGACGCGCCCGGTCCCCGACCACCTCGGCCGCCCGCCGGCGCAGTAGGGTGTTTGCAGCGACCCCGCCCGAGACCACCACTTCTGGATAGGGCGATTCAGAAAGCGCAGCGTCGAGCTTCTCGAGCAGAGACTCGACGACCGAGCGTTCGAAGGCGGCGGCCAGGTCGGCGCGGTCCTGCGGGGTCACCGAGTCTCCGAGGTCGCGCAGCCGGTAGAGAAGGGCGGTCTTGAGTCCGCTGAAGCTGTACTCGAGGCCTTCGAGCGACGGCTTGGGCAGCGGCTGACGGCGAGCGTCGCCTGTGCGCGCCAGACGGTCAAGCGCCGGGCCGCCCGGGTAGCCGAGCCCGAGCATGCGCGCTGCTTTGTCGAAAGCCTCACCCGCGGCGTCATCCCGCGTCCGGCCGATAACTTCGAAGCGTCCGTGCCCGGGCATCCGGACGAGGTCCGAATGCGCCCCGCTGACGACCAGGCCCAGCAGCGGCGGCTCCAGGTCGGCTCGGGTCAGCATCGCCGCGTAGATGTGGCCCCAGAGGTGATTGACCCCCGTGAGAGGCCGCGACCATCCCGCCGACAAACCCTCCCCCACTCCGACCCCCACGAGCAGGCAGCCGGCAAGACCGGGACCGCGGGTGACCGCGATCATGTCGATGTCCGAAGGTTTCGCACTTGCCTGCGCGAGCGCGAGGTCGAGCAGGTGCGGCAGGCGCTCGAGATGGTCGCGCGCCGCCAGCTCCGGGACCACTCCGCCGAAGCCTTTGTGCAGGTCGACCTGGGAGTGGATGACGTTGGCGAGGATGCGCCGGCCGCCTTCGACCACCGCGACAGAAGTCTCGTCGCAGCTGGTTTCGATTCCTAATGTGAGCCCACGAAACGGCTGATCCAGCTTAAGCCCCTCACCCAGACCCTGCGCGCAAGCGGCGTTAAGGACGGGACTCATTGAATGCTCCCCGATGGGGAGAGGGATTATTAGTCGCCCTTAACCAAAAGGTCGCGGCGGAGGCCGCGGACGTCGGAGTCGATGCGCTCCAGGTTCACCTCATAGGCGCGGCGGAAGCGCGGCGAGTGGATGGAGTCCGACCACATCACTATCGCGTCCTCGGCGTTGTCCGTGTAGTAGCCCTTGCGGCGGCCGATGACCTTGAAGCTGAAGTTTTCGTACATGCGCATCGCGTTCTCGTTGGTCGTGCGCACCTCGAGGGTGATCCACTTCGCGCCCATGTCGTAGGCCGCCTGCACGAGACCGGCGAAGAGGACGCGGCCGTAACCGCGATGCTGCAGGTCCCGGCGCACGCCGATCGTGGTCACGTGAGCTTCGTCGTACATGCGCCACATGCCGCCGTAGCCGATGATCGTCCGGTCGAAGTCCGGCGCCACCTGACCGGCGGGAGGCTCGACCATGCCCTCCTGCCGCAGCACCACGTAGTGCGCGCTGGCGCGTGAAGCCAGCTCGCGGTAGTAGGCGTTCCTCGGCCACGGTGTCGCGAAGATCTCCCGTTCGATCTCCTGAACTGTCGCGACGTCCGCCTCGCGCATCACCTCAATGGCCAGCTGCTGGCGAATTTGAACCATCACGCGCGGGGTGCAGAAAAGGACTGCATGTACTCGAGTCTGAGACTACCATAGGGAACTTCGTTCGCCGTCTTAAGCACCCTCGAAGCGGCAGAGCCAAAGGATCGAAGCTCCGAGTCCGGCTTGAAAAGCAGGCCCGCAGCCTGCAGCGCGGCCTCGGTGGCCGGCCGAAGCCAGCCTACGAGCGGCAGGTTCTTCGGTAGCTCGCCAGGCTCGCCGAGGCCCGGCTCGGTGGCAGCGGCCAGGAAGTACACCCGCCCTCTTCCCGCTTCGGCGACAGCGAGCACCGGCTCTTCGCTCCGTGCTGACTGGAGGCTCAGGGTGGCGAGCGGGATGATCGGGATTCGCAATCCCATCGCAAGCCCGAGGCCGAAGGACACGCCGGTCCGCAAGCCCGTGAAAGAGCCCGGACCCGTCGCCACCGCCACCGCCGTCAGCTTCTCGCCGTTCGCGAGCTCGCGGAAGCGAGCCGGAAGGTCGAACGTCCGGCCAGATGGGTACGTCGCCTCGCGCACCAGCGTTCGCGTCTGGTCGAGCAGCGCGAGCGCCGAGAGGGCGGAGGACGTGTCGACGACGAGAATCATCTCGGCAGATCGCGTTTCACGCGGATCACGCGGCGGTCGCCTTCCAGGTGCTCCAGGTGCACCAGCGCCGCCTTCGGAGCGTCGAGCCGATCGCCCCATTCGACGACCGCCGCTCCCTGGTCGAGCAGCTCGTCAAGGCCGAGGTCACCGAGCTCGGACGCGGTCTCGATGCGATACAGGTCGATGTGCGCCAGCTGCACGCGCCCCGCGTACATGCGCACCAGCTGGAAAGTGGGGCTCGCCACCGGTGCCGCGGAACCGATGCCGCGCGCGACACCGCGAACAAAGGTCGTCTTTCCCGCCCCGAGCTCGCCCGTCAAGAGCACCAGGTCGCCTGGTCGCAGGCGCTTGCCGAAGCTCTCGCCGAGCGCCTCGGTTTCAGCGGGCGATTCCGTGACGTGATCACGCAAAGTGGTCGTAGCCGCTGAGGTCGAGCGTCACCGACTTGCCTTCAGCGTCCAGCACTTGCACAGCGGAGTCCTCGGTGAGCACCCCGCAGGGCAGCAAGCCCGCATCCCGGATGATGTCCTCAGGCCCGACGCAGACCAGCTCTGCTTCCTCGCCGCTGGTCAGCGCCTCGTCACGGGTGGCGCCTCTCGCGACCGGGACCGCAGCGCTGTGAAGGATGCATCCGGCACCGGAAAAGGCGGCGAATTTCTGCATCTCCCGCACCAGTCCGTCGGAGATGTCGCCGCAGCACAGGCCCGCGACGTTGAGGCGGCGGCCTTCATCAAGTCTCGGCCACAAGCGCAGCGGACGCCGCTCACGTAGCGCAAGCGCGGCGCCTCCGAGCGCGCCGGTTACCGCCACCACCCACCCCGCCTTCGCGTCACTGCGGGCAAGCGGCCGCTTGTCGGTGCGCCCGACGACGGTGATGGACAGGACCGCCGGGCCGTCGATCAAGCTCATGTCGCCGCCGGCGATGAGGATGCCGGTCTTTTGCGCCAGCATGGCCAGTCCCTCGTAGAGCCCGATCAGGTTTTCAACCATCCACGTGTTCGGGATGGCGATAGAGGTCAGCGCCCACGTCGGCGTCGCGCCTTTGGCGGCGAGGTCACCCAGGGAAAGGGCCAGCGAACGCCAGCCCGCGTCCTGCGCACTCATCCACGCGAGGTCGAAGTGGACGCG
>JALYSJ010000194.1 GCA_030854855.1 Candidatus Dormiibacterota bacterium | reverse complement strand
CGCAAGCCGGAGGTCGTTCGCTTCACCAACATCCAGCACCTCGCCACCTCCGTCAGCGCCGAGCTGACTCAACCGCCGGCCGACGTGCTCGAGCTCGCGGCCGCCCTCCACCCCACGCCGGCCGTTGGCGGCTGGCCGCGCGATGCGGCCG
The DNA here is from genome assembly GCA_030854855.1 of Candidatus Dormiibacterota bacterium. GTDB lineage: Bacteria > Chloroflexota > Dormibacteria > Dormibacterales > Dormibacteraceae > Palsa-870. Next base: position 6,899 of record JALYSJ010000194.1, on the reverse strand, counting down.
ACGCCCTGATCGACGAGCTGGAAGGAATGGAGCGAGGTTGGTACGCGGGCGCCGTGGGTTGGATCGACTCGCGTGGCGATGGCGAGTTTGCGGTGGCGCTGCGGTGCGGGTTGCTTTGGGAGGACGGCGCCCGGCTCTATGCCGGAGTCGGCGTCATGCCCGACTCCGATCCCGCCCGCGAACTGGAAGAGACCGAGCTGAAGTTCAAGGCGCTGCTGACGGCTCTCATCTGATGCACGCGACCATCAAAACTGGAGCACCCCGAGGAGTTCAACCGAATCGTGCTCGATTTTCTCCTGGCCAACTAGAGGACCCGACCCGCCCTATGCGCCAAAAGTGCGGAATCCGGCAGGTGAAGCGCCTCTTTGGCGCCAAAAGTGCGGATTAAAGCTTCCCTTATCCTCTACCCCTTCAGGGCCGCGGCCGCCGCCTCCCAGCACAACCGATGCCCATTCACGCTGTCCTCGCGCTTGAAGCGCACGACAACCATCGTCGGCGATGGCGCCGCGATCGCGTCCGCAATCGCCGGCTCGAGACCCGAACGGTCCGTCACCGGGCTGTAGACAAGCCCGTACAAACGCGCCACCTGCGCAAAATCCAGACCGAGGGGCGTCGCGAACAGCTCCTCGAAAACATCCTGATGCTCAGCTTGCGGCAGGAAGTTGAACACCCCGCCGCCATCGTTGTCGCACACGACCACCGTCGCCCGAATGCCGTGGCGCCGCAGCGCCCACAACCCATTCATGTCGTGATACAGGGACAGGTCGCCCAGCAGCAAAACCGTCGGCAGGTTCACGCGTCCCGCAGCCATGCCGAGCCCAGTGGACACCAACCCGTCGATGCCGCTTGCTCCTCGATTCGCGAAGAAGCGCTGCTGCGGCCGGGCCTGCGGCCAGAAAGCCTCGGCCGCTCGGATCGGCATGCTCGAACCTATGAACACCTGAGCGGGATCGGGCAGCCGGGTGCTCAACGCACGCACGATGTGTCCTTCGTGCAGCGGCGTCGAGACCAGCGTCGCGGCGATCGCGGCCGTGGCTCGCTTGCCCGCCGCCGCCCACTGGTCTCGCCACGCGACGCGCTCAAGTGGAGGGAGGGCTTCCAACAGCGGCTGCGGGTCGCAGCCGACCACGTTGGTGGCCACGTGGTCCTGGTCGCGCCAGGCGTGATCCGGGTCGATGAGAAATGTCGGCGCCGACGCGGCGGCCAGCCACTTGTTCAAAGCGTTCGACGTCGGCATCCCGCCCAGCCGGATCACCAGGTCCGGCCCGTGCTGGAGAGACCAACCTGCTCGCAGCAACGCCTCATAAGAGTCGATCGACCCGCCCGTCTCCGGCCGCCGGAGTTGCGAGGTCGGCTCGGCCAAGACAGGGAGACCGAGACGCTGGAGCGCGGGCGCCAGCCGTTCCCCATCCCTCATCTCGCCGGCGACGACCAGCGGGCGCTTCGCGCGCTGCAGCGCCGATGCCAGCGCCGCCACCTGGCCCGTCGTGGGCAGCATGCGGCCGCGGCTCACGGACTGACCCGCCACGCCGACCGGTACCGGCGCATGGCCGACCTTGGGCACCAGCGGCTCGCGAAACGGAAGGTTCAGGTGCACCGGACCCGTCGCCGCTTCCGCAAAGGCTCTCGCCGCCAGTCGCCGCCACAGCCGAGCTGCGTTGGGCAGCTCGACGGGAACCCCAGGATCGAAGAACCACCTCACCGCCGTGCCGTAGAGACGCTGCTGATCAATCGACTGGTTGGCGCCCGCACCCTGCAGCTCAGGCGGGCGGTCGGCGGTGACCACGATGAGCGGAGTGCGCGAAGAGGAAGCTTCGACCACGGCCGGATGAAACTCGGCAGCAGCCGTACCTGACGTGCACAGCAGCACGACCGGCTTGCCCGTCGCCTTGGCCAGTCCCAGCCCGAAGAACGATCCCGAGCGCTCGTCGATGTGCACCAGCACGCGGATCTTGGGGTGCCGCTGGAGCGCCATCGCGATGGGCGCCGATCGCGAGCCGGGAGAGATGCAGGCGTACTCGACACCCTGTGCCGCCAGCTCATCGACGAAAGTCGCGGCGAAGGATTGCGTTACTTCCATAGGATTGCCTGGCTGTGATTCTCGAGGGTGCCGACGTCCGATTGAGCTACTTTGTGAGCGGAGAAGGCACTCCGGTGACGCTGCTCCACGGATTCACTCAGGGCGGCCGCAGCTGGCTTGAGACGATTTCCAGGATGCCCGAAGGCTGGATGTGGATCGTGCCCGACCTTCGCGGCCACGGCGAGACGCGCACGCGACCCGGCGCCCCATGTTCCATGGACGCCTCCACCGGCGACCTCGAGATGTTGTGGGATCACCTCGGTGTACCTCGGACTCATCTGGCCGGCTACTCGATGGGCGGCCGGCTCGCGCTTCACGTAGCGGCCCGGCGGCCGGAGCGAGTCCTCTCGCTGCTGACCATCGGCGCGCACGCGGGCCTGGAGGACGAGGCGCGCGCGGGGCGCCGGCTCGGGGACGAGGCGCTGGCGCAGCGCATCGAGAATGACGGTCTCGAAGCATTCGTCAACTACTGGACCAGCCTGCCGCTGTTCGCGGGCCTCGAGCGCCGTGGCCCGGCCTTCGTCGCCCAGGCGCGAGCGGAAAGGATGTCGAATCACGTCACCGGCCTTGCCTGCTCGCTGCGCGGAATGGGAGCAGGGGCCATGGAGCCGCTCTGGGACGACTTGAGCCATCTCCAAATTCCGTGCACTTTCGTCGCGGGTCAGCTCGATCACGGCTACGTCAGCTCGGCTCGCCGCCTCGCCGCGACGGTACCCAACAGCCGCGTCGAAGTCGTGCAGAGGGCAGGGCACACCGTTCACCAGGAGAGGCCCGAGGCCTTTGCCCGCGTGCTCGATGCTCATCTCGCCAAGGCGACTTCAGCCGTGAGCGCGCGGGAGACCTCGAGCGAAGAACCTACTGCCGGCGACGAATGGCCCTCGAGTTCGACGACCGCCTGAAGGCCGGCGGCGTAGCGCGCCGCGCCGAGCCGCTCCTGGTCGAGCATCGCTCCGTTGTCGAGCGCCCGCAACACGAAACTCGTGCATCCCGCCTTGCGCCGTCGTTCGACGTAACGCGCAACATCCACCGGCCGCCGGGCGGTCACGTAGGCGCTCGTCACAGCAGCAATCCAAGCGCGAAGAACAGCGCGTAAACGAGCTCAGTCACCGCCATGCGCTTCAATGCGCGCACGAGCGGGGGTCCGGCGGCAGTGCCGTAGGCGATGCGGACAGGGACGGCGGCAACCGGGATGGCCAGGGCGACCAGCAACAAGGTGACGCCCGCCATCTTGAATAACACGGCCAGGATCGGGATCGCAAAGGCGACGAACACGAGCACGACGAGGAGCAGGCGCGTGCGCGAGCGACCAATGCGGGTGGCCAGCGTCAACTTTCCGGCGGCGGCATCGGTATCGATGTCACGAAGATTGTTGAGGACGAGGATCGCGGTTGCGAGCGAGCCCATCGCGCAGCCGACGAGGATGGCGAGCGGTGTGATACGCAGCGTCTCGACATAGACCGTCCCGACCGTCGCCACCAGGCCGAAGAACACGAATACGAAAACCTCACCCAGACCAAGGTAGCCATATGGCCGCGGACCTCCCGTGTACAGCCATCCCGCAAGCAGGCATGCCGCCCCGACCACCAGCAGGCGCCAGTCCGTGGTGAGACTCAGGATCAGGCCAGCAACGGCCGCGACGCCAAACGCCGCGATCGCAGCAGATCTGACGTGTTCGGGCCTGACCAGGCCGGAAGACGCTGCTCGTACAGGTCCGAGGCGGCGTGGGGTGTCAGCGCCGCGCACGTAATCCGAAAAGTCGTTGGCGAAATTCACTCCGAGCTGCATCGCGACTCCGACCACCAGTGCGAGCACTCCAGCACCCAGCCTCGGCCCTCCCTCGTGCACCGCTATCGCGGTGCCGGCGAGAACCGGCGCGACGGAGGCGGCGAGCGTCGCGGGACGGACCGCCGACCACCACACACGAGCGGAAGTCGGCGCTGGCATGGCCGCAATCACGGCCGTTTTGGGAACTTCGAGAAGTCGGGCTTTCGCTTCTGCACGTAAGCGTCCCGGCCTTCCTGCGCCTCTTCGCTCATGTAGTAAAGGAGCGTCGCGTCGCCCGCGAGCTGCTGGATTCCAGCCAAGCCGTCGTCCACGGCGTTGAGCCCGGCCTTCAACATACGGAGCGACAGCGGGCTCAGCTCGAGCATCTTGCGGCACCACCCCACCGTTTCCTTCTCGAGCTCGGCGAGGGGCACGACTTTGTTGACGAGCCCCATCGCCAGCGCCTCCTGCGCGTCGTACTGCTCGCAGAGAAACCAGATCTCGCGCGCCTTCTTCTGGCCGACAATGCGAGCGAGCAAGCCCGCGCCGTAGCCCCCATCGAAGCTGCCGACACGGGGGCCGGTCTGACCGAAGCGTGCGTTGTCCGCGGCGACGGTCAGGTCGCACACGACGTGGAGCACATGCCCGCCGCCGATGGCATACCCCGCGACCATCGCGACCACCGGCTTCGGCAGGCGGCGGATCTGGATCTGCAGGTCGAGGACGTTGAGGCGCCCCGTCCCCTTGGGGTCGATATAGCCGTCGTCGCCGCGAATGCGCTGGTCGCCACCGGAGCAGAACGCCTCCGTCCCCGCGCCCGTGAGGATGACGACACCGATCTTCGGGTCGTCACGGGCGAACTCGAAGGCCCTGGACATCTCAAAGACAGTCGTTGGCCGGAACGCGTTTCTGACCTCCGGACGGTTGATCGTGATCTTGGCGATCCCGTCCCAGGTTTCGTAGATGACGTCCTCGTAGTCGCCGGCCTTCAGCCAACCTGAATCTTTCAAGCTGTCACTCCTAGAGCGATCACTAGCACTATTGGAAATCGTACGCGGAGTTGGGACCTACACGCGCTGGCGAGGTTTGCGGCGGGGGAACAGCCTGACGATCTTGGCGTAATCCTCCGGCGTGTCGATGTCGTCGGAGCGGCCCGGGGCCGGCACAGTGTCGAGGAGCTCCGGGTGCCCCTGCAGGATCTGGCGGGCGCCGGCGTCGCCCTTCAGCGAGAAAAGCTCGTCCCAGAGCTCACGAGCCAGCACCACCGGTGGCGCCCACTCGCCGTGCGGCTGAGACACTGCGACCGCGGGTCGCGAGCCTTCCCGGCGCCACGCTCGCATCAGCGTGGCGATGGTGCGGGAACCTATGAGCGGCTGATCACCGAGCAGAATCACGGCTCCTTCGATCTCGTCGCGCATCGCGCGCAAACCGACCTGCAGCGACGACGCCATGCCAGTTCGCGCCTTCGGGTTGTGGACGAGCTCCGCCCCGCCATGCACAGCTTCGGGAACGTCGTCGGTCGAATAGACGACGACGACCTGGTGACATCCGCCCTCCGAGGCGGCCTGTATCACATGGCGAACCATCGGTTTGCCATCGAACTCGAGAAGAAGCTTCTGGGATCCGGGCATGCGCGAGCTCGAGCCTGCGGCCAGGACCACTGCGCCGATTGGCAGAAGCGCGGCGGCGAGCCGCTCGTACGGCGGCCGGGCGGAACGAATCCACTCGACCTCGATGCCGGCTCGAATCGCGCTCTCTGCGAAAACGCGCAGTTTCTCGCTGTCCCCGTCTACCAGCATCAAGCGCCGGCCCGCGAATGCCTTCATATCTGGCGCCGTCTCGGGCAAGCCGACCACCGCGAGCGCGCGGCAATCGGCGCGGGAGGCCAGATGCTGAACGGCGGAGTCGAGATCCTTACCGCGGACGACAAGGCTGTGAACACCTTCTGGCTCGCGATAGGTGCGCCCCCTGACGGCCAGGTCGAGATCGCCCATCACGAACACGCTCGTCACTCAGAGAGCATGCCAGAAGGGCCCCGCCTTACTCTCTTTGCAATGCCACTCCTTGGCGCCCACGTTGATTCGTCCGGCGGCCTGCATCTGGCGTTTGAGCGGGCCAAGGCGATGGGCGCCGAGGCGATTCAGGTCCACCCGACTCCCCCCGGCTTCTGGGGCTCGCCGAAACTTGACGAGACTCGCATCGCCACCTTCAAGGAGGCTGCCGCCAAGCACGGCCACCCGCCCGTTTACTTTCACGCCGTCTACCTGATCAATCTCGCCGGTGACGACCCGACGCTGCGACAGCGCTCCGAGAGCACGCTCGCGGGTTACCTCAAAGCGGCCGACGACCTGGGCGTGAACGGCGTCATCTTTCACACGGGGTCACACAAGGGCGCGGGCTTCGAGGCGAGGCTTCCGTCGATCCTCGAGCACCTGCAGCACGTTCTCGAGCGCGCGAATCCGAGCTCAGCCCACCTGTTGATCGAAAACAACGCCGGGCTCGGCGGTTGTGTGGGCGCGCGTTTCGAAGAGATCGCGCAGATGCTGAACGGGCTCAACGACAAGCGCGTCTCGGTCTGCTTCGACACGTGCCACGCATTCGCTTCCGGCTACGACGAACGCACCGCTGCCGATGTAACGAAAACTCTCGACGAGCTTGACAAAGTCGTCGGACTTTCACGCGTGGAGGTCATCCACTGCAACGACTCCGTCACCGGGCTCGGCTCCAACCGCGACCGCCACGCGAACATTGGAGCCGGCCAGATCGGCGAAAACGGCTTTCGGGCGCTGCTGCACGAGCCGCGACTCGCCAAGCTGCCGTTCATCCTCGAGGTCCCCGGCGCGGGTGATGGTCCCGATGCCGAGCAGGTCGCCGTCCTCAAGCGGCTGGCGAGCTGAGCCGCGGCCGGCGCAACAACTGGCGAACAAATGGTGCTAGTCGCCGAAATCCGCACTCTTGGCGCCAACGGAGCCGAATCGAACGCGAATTCCGCACTTTTGGCGCCAATCTCCGGCCGCGCCTCTTAGGCGTTCACCAGCCGCCGGCGGGCGCGCCC
>JALYSJ010000152.1 GCA_030854855.1 Candidatus Dormiibacterota bacterium | reverse complement strand
TAGTGCTGGTGGTGTTCGTGCACTCCGAGGTACTTGTGCGGGTCTTTCTCGAAGCTCTCCTTGCATCCCACGGAGCAGAAGTAATACGTCGTGCCCGCGTGGACGGAGCGGGGGCCGGGCTTGGTCGTATCGACGGCCATTCCACAAACGGGGTCCTTGGCTTGGGTCGTCATTTCATGTGACTCCTTGTCTTGGGATGGGTGGGCCATGGCGCGCAGCATGTCGACACCGCCGGTCGTGAAGAAGCGCCACGCCATCACGGCCATCAGGATCAAGAAGGCGATGTCGAGGAACGTCGTGTAGTTCCACGTCGGAGTGGTCTCGAAAACCGTCACGTGGTGGTTGGTCGGCACCAGGCCCAGGAGCTGGAACGCGCCGCCGATCAGGAACCCGGACAGTGCCATCGCAACGTAGGAGACGCCCAGCAGGTACAGCGAGTTCCGGCCGCCGTAGTACTTCCGGTAAATGTTCAGGATCGGAATGATGATCAGGTCGGCGAAGATGAAGCTGATTACGCCGCCGAAGCTGATGCCGCCGTTCCACAACACCACGGCAAGGGGCACGTTGCCGACGGAGCAGACGAAGCTGAGCATCGAGATCACTGGCCCGATCAGCGGCCCCCAGAACTGGTTCAGCGCCGGGTTGTTGGTGAGGAAGAACGCCTGCCACCAGCTGTTCGGCACCCAAGCGGCGAGGGCGCCCGCGATCAGGAAACCCAGCCCGATGTCGAAATACAGGCTGTAGATGTCCATGTAGAAGTAGTGGGAGATCGCGGTGAAGGCCCGAGGCGAGAAGAGCCGCTTGACGAAGGGCCCTTCCGTGATGGACATGTCCATGTCTCCGTGGCCTTCCATCGTCGACGCGACGACTCCCTTCTCGGCCTGGCGCTTGGCCTCGTCGATCATCCGCTGGCGCAGCGTCAGCTTGAAAAGGATCCACAGGATCACCGCCATCAGCAGGCCACCTGCGAACTCCGCCGCGACAAACTGCCAGCCCAGGAGGATCAGCAGGACCAGGCCCAGCTCGAAGACCAGGTTCGTCGACGCGAACTCAAAGATGATCGCGTTGACGAAGTGGGCTCCCCGGCGGAGCAGAGCCCTGGCCACGGCAACTGCCGCGTACGAGCAGGACGAGCTGGCGGCGCCGAATCCCAGGGAAAGGACGAAGCCCTTGAGGTCGGGCTTGCCGAGGACGCCCGCCACCGCGCGCTTCGAGACCACCGTCTGCACGATCGCGGAAAGCAGAAACCCGACAGCGAGCGGCCAGAAGACCTCCCAGAGCATGAACAGGGAGAGCTGAAGGGCGTGTCCTATCGCATTGATCACAAACATGTCAGCTGATCAGCTCCTCACCATCCGCTCGACTGCTTCATTGAGCTCGCGCACCTTTTTCGTGCCGCCTCCGGATCGGATCGCCTCGGCTACGCAGTGCTCGGTGTGCTCGGCGAGCAGCTGCAGAGCGACGCTCTCCAATGCGGCCCTCGTCGCGTTGACCTGCGTGAGGACGTCGATGCAGTATCGATCCTCGTCCACCATTTTCTGAATACCCCGCACCTGGCCTTCGATGCGCCGGAGCCGCGCCTGGACCTTGTGCTTGTCTTTCGTGTAGCCGGGCACCCAAGCACTATACCCCCTCCCGGTATAATCGTGAGGTGCAGTTCGCTCAAACCACTCTCCTCGATCTGCTCGCCACATACGGTTACCTTGCCGTCTTCTTCTTCATCGCGATTGAAAGCACGGGCATCCCCTTTCCTGGCGAGACGATGCTGATCACGGCCGCGATCTACGCCGGCCACACGCACCGCCTCAACATCGTCCTGGTCATCGCCGCCGCCGCAGCGGGGGCGATCATCGGAGACAACCTCGGTTACGCGGTCGGCCATTGGGGTGGCTACCGGCTGCTCCGCCGCTACGGCCGCTACATTCGGCTGCACGAGAAGAGGCTCAAGCTCGGCCAGTACCTGTTTCTCCAGCACGGCGGCAAGATCGTCTTCTTCGGCCGCTTCGCCTCGATCCTTCGCACCTACGCCGCGTTCCTGGCGGGGACCAATCGCATGCCCTGGTGGCGATTTCTCGTGTTCAATGCCGCCGGCGGAATCGTCTGGGCGACTGTGTTCGGCACCGGCGCCTATGTGCTCGGAACGCAGATCCACAACCTTTCGCGCACCGCGACGATCGTCGGCGGCACCCTCGCCGTGGTCGGGATCGTGGCCTTCATTATCTTCCTGCGCCGCAACGAGGCGAGGCTGATGGCAGAGGCCGACAGGGCCCTTCCGGACCCCCTCTGACTATGTAGAAGCGCGGCGCAGCATCCAGTGCTCGCTCGAGACGATGTGGCGAGCCGGGTCAGGCGCAAGTGCCAGGCGCT
>JALYSJ010000143.1 GCA_030854855.1 Candidatus Dormiibacterota bacterium | reverse complement strand
TCGGCATCGGCTGGTCGGCATTCGTGCTCTGGCTCCCTGAGCGCTGGCTGCCGTCACCGAGCTGGAATTGGTTTCGTGGGAGATCGCGACCGGCGTCATAATCCAGCGACTTGAGTGATCGTCGCCTCGGTCTGTTCGTTCTTCTGAGCGTCTGCCTTTTCGCGATCGCTCTTGTCGTTGCGGTCAACTGGACTTCGCATCAGACCGCTCCCGCGAACTCACCCGCCGCTGGCGTTACAGCTGGGCTGTGCCATTCGGTCAATGGCCTCCCCGACCCGAACTGCACCCAGGGAGTCGTTGATCCGCGGGTCACGCAGGACAACATCTCGACGACGATTTGCGTGAGCGGCTACACGAAGACCGTGCGTCCGCCCGCGGGCTACACCCACGACCTGAAGGTCCGCCAGATCAAGGAGTACGGCTACGGGGACACGAGTCTGGCTTCCTACGAGGAGGACCACCTCATCAGTCTCGAGCTGGGTGGTCACCCCACCGATCCCAAGAACCTCTGGCCTCAACCTCGATCCGGCGACCACCCTGCGTCGCAAAAAGATCAGATCGAGAATCTGCTCCGCGCCAGGGTTTGCTCCGGGGCGATAACCCTGGCCGCCGCCCAGGCAGCGATCGCGTCGAATTGGGAGTCGGTCCCTACGTCCTAGCGCTTCTTGAACAGCCAGCCGCAGAGAGTTCCGATTCCGATGCCGATCACTCCGCCGACCGCGGCGTCGCTCGGAAAGTGCACGCCGAGGTGGACCCTGGACATGCCGACCGCGGTCGCCAGCGCGTACGCGAGGGGAGCTGCCTTCGGGTAGTACATGCCAAGGGCCGTGGCGGCCGCGAAGGAGGACGCGGTGTGGCCGGATGGGAACGAGTGGTCGGCGGGCCGGACACCGACGACAGTCGCCTCGCGATTCACGAACGGCCGAACTCTTCGGAAGAGAGGCTTGACCCGCTGCTGGACGATGTAGGTCGCCGCAAGCGATGCGACTGCCGTGGCGGCTCCGGCGCGCCGGCCCTTGGGCCCGCCAAGGATCGCCAGGGCGATTCCTCCGGCCACCCAGCCGATTCCTTCGCCAAGGTCCGACAGGACGCTGACGTAGCGGTCGCTGTGATTGGTGTGGGGGAGGTCGTTCAGGACCCTGTACAGCCGCCGGTCGAACCCGTCGCGCCCTGGAGGCGCGACCACCACCTTGACCTCGCCGGAGTCCACGTGGACCGCCACAGGGCCGGCCGCGACCACCGGCGCGCTCTTGAGCTCCTGTGCCTTGGTATCGGTGACTTCGGGGTCGTTCGGATCAGGTGCTTTCGAATCTGCGCTCTTCGGATCTGCGGCTTTCGGCTTCGCGGCGCGCCGCGGCGTCGGCCGTTTGGCAGCAGTCATCTACAAGACCAGATTACGCGTCGAAGCACGCATCGAACTGTCGGATGCGGGTATCGAGAGCCGAGCGCCGGCTAAGAGCCGTCCCCGCCCAACTCCGGCTTCAAGAACAGAGCCCCCAGCGGGGGCAATGTCAGCGTCAGGCTCTGCCGGTGCCCGTGCATGCTGATCGGCACCGCCTCCACGCCTCCCAGGTTGCCCTGCCCGCTGCCTCCGTATAGGGGCGCGTCGCTGTTCAAGAGCTCCAGCCAGCGGCCCGCGAGTGGAATGCCGATCTGGTAGTTCTGTCGCGGCACGGGCGTGAAGTTGAACACCCCGACCACGATGTCCTGCTCGGAACGGCCGCGGCGGATCAGGCTCACCACGCTCTGGTCGGAGTCTGTGACGTCGATCCATGAAAAGCCGGCCGGTTCGAAATCGAGCTCGTGAAGGGCCTTCTCGTCGCGCAAGATCCGGTTGAGATCTCCGACCCACAGGCGCATGCCACCGTGCATCGGTTGGTCGAGCAGGTGCCAGTCGAGGCTCTGGTCGTGGTCCCATTCGCGCCACTGAGCGAACTCGTCGCCCATGAACAGAAGCTTTTTTCCGGGCTGCGCATACATGTACCCGTAGAGGAGGCGCAGGTTTGCGAACTTCTGCCAGTCGTCGCCTGGCATCTTCGACAGAAGCGATCCCTTCCCGTGCACGACTTCGTCGTGCGACAGCGGCAGCATGAAGTTCTCGCCGAAGGCATAGAGCATCCGGAACGTGAGGTTCTGATGGTGGAACTTCCTGTGGATCGGCTCCTGCGACATGTAGAAGAGCGTGTCGTGCATCCAGCCCATGTCCCACTTCATGCCGAAGCCGAGACCACCGAGATACGTCGGGCGCGAGACCAGCGGCCAGGACGTGGACTCCTCGGCGATGGTCTGCACCGCGGGCTGCTCCTTGTAGACCTCGATGTTGAAGCGGCGCAAGAAGTCGACCGCCTCGAGGTTCTCGTTCCCTCCAAACTTGTTCGGGATCCACTCACCCGCCTTGCGCGAGTAATCGAGGTACAGCATCGACGCGACGGCGTCAACCCGCAGCCCGTCCACGTGGTAGCGGTTTAGCCAGCACAGAGCGCTGCTCACCAGGAAGCCGCGCACCTCGTTGCGCCCGTAGTTGAAGATCGAGCTACCCCAGTCGGGATGCACGCCCATGCGCGGGTCGGCGTGCTCGAACAGGTGCGTCCCATCGAAGTTCTGCAGCCCGAACTCATCGGACGGGAAGTGCGACGGCACCCAGTCGAGGATGACGCCGATACCGTGCTGGTGAAGGTAGTCGACCAGGAACATGAAGTCCTGCGGCGTGCCGTAGCGGCTGGTCGGCGCGAAGAAGCCGGTCACCTGGTAGCCCCAAGAGCCGTAAAACGGATGCTCCATCACTGGCATGAACTCCACGTGTGTGAAGCCCATCCGGCTGACGTAGTCCGCCAGGCGCGGTCCCAGCTCGCGGTAGGTGAGGAAACGGTTCCCCTCTTCGGGCACGCGCATCCACGAGCCCAGGTGCAGTTCGTAGACCGCCCACGGCGCCGCGCGGTTGTTGCTGGCCTGGCGGCTCGACTCTATCCAGCTCTCGTCGCCCCAGCGGTAGTTAAGGTCCCACACGACCGACGCCTGGCGCGGAGGCTGCTCGGAGTAGGCCGCGAACGGATCTGCCTTGTCGGCCCCTGTCCGCGTGACGCGCGAATGGACGTGGTACTTGTACAGCGCCCCGTGCCTCACGCCGGGTATGAACCCTTCCCAGATTCCCGATTGCTCTCGCGGAAACAGGCCGTTGGCGGTCTTGTCCCACCCGTTGAAGTCGCCGATCACGCTGACGGAGTCGGCGTTGGGCGCCCACACGGCAAACGAGGTTCCCTCGGGCTCGGTCGAGATGTGCGCGCCCATCTTGTCGAAGAGGTGGCTGTGAGTGCCCTCGTTGAAGAGGTGCAGGTCGAACGGGCTCAGCAGCGAGCGCGCGATCACTTGGGGGTGACAACCTCAAGGATGCCTTTCAAGGGGATGTGGACCCAGTCAGGCCGCATGTTCAGCTCGTAACGCAGCTCGTACAGCGCCTTCTCCAACAGCAACGTCGTCAGCTGCAGGTTGAGGTCATCGGCGGTCTTCGGAATGAAGGTCGCCGTCCCCGCGGTCGCGAGGTAGCTCTTGAGAAAAGCAGCCGACACGGATGAGGCCCAGAACGCGCCCCACTTTCTGAGCTGCGGGAGGATCTCCGGCGCGAGCTGGTCCGAACGCAGGGCCGCCTGACACGCATAGTCGAATGATCGCAGCATTCCCGCGACGTCCCTCAACGCCAAACGCTTGAGCCGGCGCTCGTAAAGGCTGCGAGTGGGCTCGCCTTCGAAATCGACGATGACGAAGTCGCTTCCCGTGTAGAGGACCTGCCCCAGGTGGTAATCGCCGTGGACGCGGATCCTGGTCGTGGTCTGGCGTCGAGACAGGAACGTCTTGAGCATCTGCGCGATCCGAGGTTCCAGCTCCAGGACCTGACGCGCCTCTTCGCGAACGTCCTGGGGAAGCTTGGTGAGCTGTGTCCGCAGGAGATCAGTGGAGCGCATCGACAGGCCACTCATCGATTGGTAGATGGACCGCTGGTCCTGCTGGGAGATTCCCTCTGGGGCAAACGCCGGATCGCTCGGATCAGAGGCGAGCGCCAGGTGCAGCTCAGCGCTCCGGCGTCCGAGCAGCCGCGCTGACTCGAGATACGCGCCAATGGTTCGCGCGGCGATCTCGGGCAGCTCGCCGGCAGCGGCCTGCACCAGGTTTCGCGGCATGGCAGGCGGCTCGGCGTCGACGATCTCCGCCCTGTGGAAGAAATGGGCGAGCGTATTCAACGTGTACTGCCAGGCATCGCCCTGGTTCGGCACATAGCCCTGGAGCACCGCGAGGCTGATGGGCTCACCGCTGGCCCGCCGGTACTCGAGGCTGCCTGCGAGCGGCGCGATGTGCGAGAAGT
>JALYSJ010000079.1 GCA_030854855.1 Candidatus Dormiibacterota bacterium | reverse complement strand
GACCACCATCTCGGGCTCGCGCATGCCGCGGGTCGTGACCAGCGGCGTGCCGACCCGCACGCCGCTCGGATTGAACTTCGAGGCCTCGTCGTAAGGGATCGAGTTGCGGTTGAGGGTGATGCCGACGGTGTCGGCGATGTCCTGGACCTGCTTTCCGGTCCGCTTCTGAGGACGCAGGTCGATGAGCATGAGGTGGTTGTCCGTCCCTCCGCTCACGAGTCGCAGATCGCGCTCCATGAGCCGCTTGGCGAGAGCCTTGGCGTTGAGGACGACCTGCTTGGCATAGACCTTGAAGTCCGGCTTGAGGGCTTCACCGAAGCAGACCGCCTTGGCGGCGATCGCGTGCATGAGGGGCCCTCCCTGGATGCCGGGGAACACCGCCGAGTCGATGGCCTTCTGGTGCTCCAAGCGGCACAGGATGATGGCGCCCCATGCGCCGCGAAGCGTCTTCTGCGTGGTCGTCGTGGTGATGTCCGCATGCGGGATCGGCGAAGGGTACTGGCCACCGGCTACCAGTCCCGCCACGTGGGCCATATCGACGAAAAAGGTTGCCCCGACCGAATCGGCGATCTCGCGCATTCGCGCCCAATCGACGACCCGCGAATACGCGGAGAAGCCACCGAGGAGCATCTTCGGCCGCACCTCCTCGGCCAGTTTCTGCATGGCGTCGTAGTCGATCATCTCCGTCTCGCGATCGACGCCATAGGAGTGGATCTCGTAGAGCTTGCCGCTGAAGTTTGCAGGACTGCCGTGAGTGAGGTGGCCGCCGGCCGAAAGGTCCATGCCCATGACCCGGTCGCCAGGCTGGCACACCGCCATGTACACGGCGGCGTTCGCCTGCGAGCCCGCGTGCGGCTGCACGTTCACGTACTCGGCGCCGAACAGCTGCTTTGCGCGCTCGATGGCGAGCATCTCGATCTTGTCGATCACCTCGCCGGTGCCGCCGTAGTAGCGACGCCCGGGATACCCCTCTGCGTATTTGTTGGTGAGGAGTGTGCCGAGCGCTTCGAGGATCGCGGGGCTTGTCAGGTTCTCCGAGGCGATCAGCTCGAGCGTTTCGGACTGGCGCTTGAACTCCTTGCGGATGAGATCTGCGATCTCCGGGTCCTCGCGATCCAACGCGCGGAAAGACATGGTGGTGCTCTGGGAAGTCACCCGCTGACTTTAGCCCGATCGCAGGGGTGGGAGGCCGAGGAGCTCGGGGGTCGTGATCGCGCCCTCGCGCAGCACGTTCGGCTCCGGACCGGTGAGGTCCAGCACCGTGGACACGAGGCCGCCGGGCGCGGCACCACCATCCAGGACAGCCATCACTCCCGGCAGAGCAGCATCCCCGGGCGTCATCGCCGGATCTTTGCCGTGAAGGTTGGCGCTGGTCGTCATCAGCGGACCCGCCGCCCGAAGAAGGTCGAGCGCGACCTTGTGGTTGGGTATGCGCACGCCAAGCGTCCCTCCCCCTTTGGCGTGGAGGATCAGCGTCAGCGGTCCCGGCCACCAGCGCCGCATCATCGACTCGGACCGAGAGTCGACATGGACGAAGCCCTCGAGCTGAGATTCGGCAGCGACCATGAGAATCAACGGCAGCCCGACCGGGCGGCCCTTGATGTGGAACACGCGGCGCGTCGCGATCTCATCATCGGCCGCCGCACCAAGCCCATAGACGGTGTCGGTGGGAAACGCGATCACGCCTCCGCCGCGGATCATCTGAGCGGCGCGAGTGAGCCCCGCCCGCGTCGGCTTCAGGACCACGCTTCTAGAACGCGCTCGTGACCACCGAGGTCACGGTGGATGCGAAGCCCGGCGTAGTGCTGGTTCGCAGCGGCGACGGCAGTCGCGACTATCGCCGGATCGAGCTCGGCAAGAATGCGCCCGCCGGTGTTCAAGCGCTGGGGTGCCTCATCGAGCAATCGCGTGACAAACGCCGAACCCTTTTCTCCCGCGTAGAGCGCCCGCGCGGGCTGGGCGACAACCTCCGGCGCGAGCTGCGTGCCGGCGGCCAGGTACGGCAGGTTGGCGCACACGATGTCGAACGAACCGGTAAACGGGTCCATCAGATCTCCGCACACCAGCTTGACGCGATCGCCGAGGCCGTGGGCCGCGACGTTTTGCTCGGCGACCTCGAGCGCGTCCTGTGCGACGTCCGAGGCGACGGCCTCGACATTTGGCGCGTAGTGCGCGATCGCGATGGCGATGCATCCGCTTCCGGTGCCCACGTCCGCCACCCGAAGGGGGCGCCCCGCCTCGCGAGCAAGCTCAACCGCGCGCTGCACGAGAACCTCGGTGTCCGGATTCGGGACGAGCACGGCGGGCGTGACCACGAAATCGAGGCCCATGAATTCCTTGTGCCCCACCAGGTAGGCGACCGGCTCGCCCTTGGCGCGCTTCGCTGTGAGTGCACGATACGCATTGAGCTCGGGCTCGGAAAGCGGGCGGT
>JALYSJ010000068.1 GCA_030854855.1 Candidatus Dormiibacterota bacterium | reverse complement strand
AGCGGATGTACTTTCAGGATCGCCCGGCAGATATCGACCACGTTGCGGTGAGCGAGCTCGACACCTTTGGGGTCGCCGGTCGTGCCCGACGTGTAGACGATGGTGCATAAATCGTCCGGCTGAATGCTAGCCAGTCGCGAGCTGATCTCGGGCAGCCGACGCGGCGATTGGGTCACCCACTGCGCCACTTCCTTGTGTATGAGAACCACCTTCCTCAGGTGCTCTCCGACCGGAAGCTTCTCCACCTTGGCTGTATCCGACACGATCGCCACGGTCGCCTGACAGTCGGCAACTATCTTCTCGGCTATTTCCGCCGACACGTTGGGATAGATCGGCACCGTGACCGCGCCGGCGGCCTGGATGGCGAAGTCGCAATAGAGCCACTCGAGCCGGTTCTCCGACATCAGAATCACGTGGTCGCCGGCTTCCACGCCCATCTCGATCAGACCTGAGGCCACAGCTAGAACGTCGCGCTGCATATCCGCCCAGGTCTCGACCTCCCAGGCGCCGTCGCGCCGGTAGTGGAAGAGCGCGCGATCGCGGTATCGGGCGGCCTGGCGGAAAAGCACCCCGACGGTGGTGCGATCGGCGATGGCTTCGGGATCGACCCCTTCCGTTGCAGCCATCGCGGTCCTCAACGACGTAGCGCTACTTGACCGCCTTGATCGTGAGGGTCAGCGTTCCTGAGGGCACGCTGACGGTGATCTTGTCGCCCTTCTTCTTCCCGACGAGGGCGCGACCTACAGGTGACTCGACGGAAATGCGGCCGGCCGACGGGTCGCTCTCGACGGCACCGACCAGGTGAAAGGTCTCGACGTCGCCCTCCGTGTCGACCACCTCGATCGTCGACCCAGGCTGCACGACGCTGGAGTGAGTGTCCTTGATGATCTGCGCGCGACCGATCATCTCCTGCAGCTCGTAGATCCGGCTGTCCAGCAGCCCGACCTCCTCCTTCGCCTGCTCGTATTCGGGGTTGTCCTCGATGTCGCCAGGCTGGAATGCCTCCTTCAGCCGCTCGCCCGCTTCGGCACGCCGCTTCAGCGCAACGTCCAGGTCGCGCTTGAGCTTCTCCAGCCCCTCAGGGGTCAGCAAGACAGGTTCGTTAAGGTCCATCAACTCCGATCTGAAATGATAACTCGGCTCATGGACCCGACCGATTTGAGGGCCGGGCTGGCCGAGCGGCTGTCGGCGAGCGGACCCATCGATGCGCAAACCGTGAACGCGGCCTGTTTCCTGCTCTCCGGCGCGATCGAGGAGCTGGCTTTGAGCGTGCCCGAGGCGGCGCCGCTGGCCAGGCGGATGCTGCGAGTGGCCGGCCGCATTGTCATCGACACCGGCCTGGCGGACTCTTCTCCCGAGGCCTGGCCGAACACCGAAGAGATGGCATTGCTGTGGATCGACGAGGCGCTGCGTTCGCTTGGCTACGAGGTCCGGGCGCTGCCTGGCGGCGGCCGCCCCGAGCGGAAGTAAGGGAACGACGGGGGAAAGGATCCCGAAGCTGGCTCGCATCCTCGCCGTGGCCGAGAGGTTCGAGGCTTTGACTGCGGGCCGAACGTCTGCACGCGCCACTCCGCAAGCAGCCCTGGATCAGGTCGTCGTGGGATCCGGCTCGGAGTTCGATCCCGCGATAGTCGAGGGCCTAGGACGGGCTGTCCGTGAGGGCAGCTTCGAGCTGAACCTGCCGGTTGTTGCGCTTCCGGCCGCGGCTGTAGCCACGGCCTGAGTCGACTTTTCGCCGGAGGCGATTGAGCCGGTGCTCGAGGTCCACGGCCTGGTCGGGCATGCGTCGCTGAGCGGCCTCGACAACGCTCAGCGCCTGACGCGGGTCACGGTGTCGCCACTCGAGAAGTCTTGCTCGCGCGACTGAAAGACGAATGTCTTCAGCGCAGTTGGATTCCAACCAGCTCAGCAATCGGTCTGCTGCCGCGATCGAGCCGCGCCGGATCAGGCGGCGCGAAACGAGGAGTCCGGCGGTTGCGGAAGCCTCTCCTGTGGCTAATGCTGTCGCGTTGCGCATCGCCCGCCAGCCGTCAGCTCGAGCGCCGCGCCGGAAGCGATGACGGCCCAGCGCAAGCCAGTCGGCGGCATCCATGTCAGCTTCGCCACCCTGCAGGCGTCGCAAAAGGCGAGAGTGAAGATGCACGAGGCTGATCACGTCGAGACGATTGTGCTCGATCGCCGCTTCCAGGGAATCGAGCGCCCCGGCGCGCAGATACTCGAAATAGGCATCTGGCACAAGCGCACTCGGAATGGGATCGTCCCGCTCGTAACCGAGGATTCGCTCTTCCACCATCCGCAGCGTGC